>JBKPAK010000107.1:0-70324 GCA_046726415.1 Candidatus Methylomirabilota bacterium | reverse complement strand
CGAGGACGACATGGCCGAGGTCGTGGCCGGCCACGTCCGGACGGCGCGCCACCTTCGCGAGGCGGAGCTCGATGGCTTGGAAGTTCACTTCGGTCATGGCCACCTGCTCCAGCAGTTCCTCTCGCCAGCCTCCAACGTGAGAGCAGATGCCTACGGCGGTAGCGAGGCCAACCGGCTGAGGTTTCCCCTCCGGGTGTTGCAGGCCGTGCGCGAGGCGATGGGGCCAGCCTACCCCGTGGGGATCCGGATCAGCGCCGAGGAATTCATGAGCCCAGGCCTATCGCTCACTGACATGCAGCGGATCGTGCCTGTCATCGCGGCGGCGGTGCCGATCGACTTCGTCAACGTCTCGCACTCGGCCTATCACGCGAGCTACTCACTCGCCACGCAGATGGCCGACATGCACTTCCCGCGCGCGGCCTTCCGCAACCTGCCGGCCGGGATCAAGGCCGTGGTGCCAGCGCTGCCGGTGTTTGCGGTGTGCCGCTTCAACCGTCTGCATCTGGCCGAGGAGGTCCTGGCCGCCGGAGAGGCTGACCTGGTGGGGATGGCGCGCGCGCACATCGCCGATCCGTTCTTGCTCGCGAAGGCGCGCGAGGACCGCCTCGACGAGGTCAGGCCGTGCATCGCGTGCAACCAGGGCTGCATCGCGATGATCGAGCTGCATCAGTCGGTGACGTGCCTGATGAACCCGGCGGCCGGGCGCGAGGCCGAGTGGGGCGAAGGCACGCTGACTCGCGCACCCGTATCGCGCCGCGTGCTCGTCGTCGGGGCTGGCCCGGCGGGGCTGGAGGCGGCGCGGGTGGCGGCCCGGCGCGGGCACGCGGTCACGCTCTGGGAGCGCGCGGCGGAGGTGGGCGGCCAGGTGAACCTCGCGGCGCGGATTCCCACGCGTCGCGAGTTCACGTACGCGCGGACCTACTTCGAGGAGCGCTGCCGGGCGCTGGGGGTGACGCTGCAGTGCGGGGTCGAGGCCACCGCCGAGCGCGTGGTCGCCTTCCGTCCGGACGCCGTCGTCCTCGCCACCGGAGCTAGGCCCAAGGCCGTGAGCATTCCCGGGGCCACCCGCGTGTACTCGACGTGGGACGCGCTCGTGGAGCCCGACTGTCTAGGTTTCGCACGTGGCGTTCATCGAGGCCGATGGCAACTGGCAGTCGGTGGCGGTGGCCGAACACCTTGCCGACGTCGGCAAGCGAGTGACGTTGATCACCGGCGGCGTGGGGTACGGCGGCCGCATCACGATCTACAGCATGCTCGCCGTCCGCCACCGCTTTCCGGGAGAAGAAGATCCGCGTGCTGCCGCTGCGCTCGGCGCGGGCGGTAGAGGGGCGAACGCTCCTCCTCGAGGATCTGTCGACTGGCGACATCGATCGCCTCGAAGACGTCGACGCCATCGTGGCGGCGGCCGGCGGCGTGGCGGACGATCACCTCTACACCGAGCTCCGCGGGCGGGTGGCCGACCTCCGGATGGTGGGCGACTGCGTGGCGCCCCGCACAGCGCTGGAGGCGATCTACGAAGGCCACGCCGCCGGCCGCGCCCTGTAGGCGCGCCCTTCACTCACTCTTGCTGCGGCGCTCGTATGAGATGGAGTAAGCAGCCGAGCGGGCCAGCAGAATCGGATCGGCCGAGAGATCGATGCCGTCCGTCCGGTTGGTGGGATCGAACACGAGGCGGCGCTCGTCAGCCGCGCCCGTGGGAGAGGTGCCGGTCACTTCCAGGCGCCCCAGCTCCACCAGGGGTCGGTCCGCCGGCCACAAGGCGGTGACGTCGTCAGTCGGATCGCTCTCCACCGCCAGTTGCAAGAGGAGGCGGAACACGACCGGGCCGTTCCTCAGCCGGCTCGTGAGCTCATCGCGCAGGAAGTTCGGGTCTCGCTGGCCCGCATCGTCAGGGGAGAGATAGGCTTCCCCCGCGTCGGGCGTCCAGCGATAGCGACCGAACCGGCTCGTGCCATCCGCGGCAGTGAAGAGAAAGGCGTGCTCGGCATGGTAGCTCGCCTGGGCGTAGCTGGCCGGTATCGGTTTCTTCATCAGGCGCTCGATGAAGGCGCCGGCGGCGGGGTGACTGGTCACAAAGCGGGACACCGCGTCGGGCACGGGCCGGCCGGTGGCTGGGTCCGGGAGCTGAGCCCGGAAAAACGCGAGAAAGTCTTCCGGTGTCCGCGCGGGGAACCCCTCGATGGAGTTGGCCAGGATGTCGGCGCTCTTGCCGTCGGCAAGCTGAAACTTCACCGACAGCGCGCGTGGGCCGGGTACGCCATCGTGCACGTCCGGATTCCCGCTGGCATTGGAGAAGCGGATGACGGTGGGCACCGGTTGGCCTTGCAGATGCGACGCCCGGCTCACGCGGCGAGCATCCGCTGAAGCGCGAAACATCCCCGAGCAGACGATGCCTTTGGCGTGGGCGGGACGGAAGCCGGGATGCGAGCCGGCCAGCGCTCTCATGACCTCGACAAGTTGAGCGTGAACGGTTCCCGGTGCGGCGGACTCTGGCATTGACGCCTCCTTCGTGAGCGCTCGGGGCAAGCCGCACACCGGGCAGGAAAGGGCGCTGCCCCGCTGGCTCCAGCGTACAGCGGCCCCCGTCAGTCCGCATGGGTTGGCCGCGTCGGGGATCGCACGTCCAGTCATTACTCCAGGAGGGCAAACAGGCGCGGCGCCGTCAGCGGGTAGAAGTCGATGGCGCCGGAATCGATCCCCAGCGCACCCAGGGCGTCGGCCACCGCATTGGCGACGGCGGCCGGCGCGCCGATGGTGCCGCCTTCCGCCATGCCCTTGCTCCCGCCCGGCGTGTGCGGAGACGGCGTCTGGAGATGGGCGATGACGAGATCCGGCACGTCGGCCGCGGTCGGCAGCGCGTAGTCCATGAACGTGCGCGACAGCAGCTGGCCGGCCTCGTCGTAGACCAGCTCCTCCATGAGCGCGCCGCCGATGCCCTGGGCGACGCCACCATGGAGCTGGCCGTCCACGAGCATCGGGTTGATGAGGGGACCCGAGTCGTGCGCAATCCAGTAGCCGAGGATCTCCACCGTCCCCAGCTCGCGCTTCACCTCGACCGCGGCAACGTGCACGCCGTAGGGATAGGTCCAGTTCTCGGGCTGATAGGTGAAGCGCGACTCGAGCCCGGGCTCCATCCCGGGCGGGAGGTTCTGTCCGCGATAGGCCTCCTGCGCTACCGCCCCGAGGGTGAGTGCGCGGTGGGGGGCGCCGCGGACGCGGCAGTGGCCGTTGGCCACCTCGATGTCTTCCTCGGCCGCTTCCAGGAGATGGGCCGACATCCGGACGATCTGCCTGCGCAGCGCCCGGGCGGCCTCCAGCACGGCAGCGCCGCCGACCACCGAGCCCCGGCTGTCGGCCGTCCCGTAGCTGCTGTACGGACACCGCTCGGTATCGCCGAGAATCACGCGGACGTGGTCGTGGGGCAGCCCCAGCACCTCGGCGGCGATCTGGGCGAGCGACGAGCGAATCCCCTGACCCAGCTCGATGAGCCCCATCAGCACGGTGGCCCGTCCGGAAGGGTCGAGGCGCATCACCGCCGTCTCGTACCCTCCCTGCCGATTGCCCATCGCCGCCATCAGGCGGGACGGACCCATGCCTGTCAGCTCGACGTACGCGCAGAGTCCGACGCCGAGCAGCCGTCCCTTCGCCCGCTCGCGCGCCTGCATCGCGCGGAGGCCGCGGTAGTCGGCGACCTCGAGCGCGCGCTCCAGTGCCTGGCCATAGTTGCCGCTGTCGTAGAGGAGCCCCGCCGCCGAGCGATACGGGAAGACGTCAGGCGGCACGAAGTTCCGGCGTCGGATCTCGGCGGGATCGAGGTCAAGCCGCGAGGCGGCGATGTCCATGAGGCGTTCGATCACGAAGGCCGACTGCTGCATGCCGAAGCCGCGGTAGGCGCCGAACGGCACCTTGTTGGTGACGACGGCCTCGATGCGGCACCGATAGTGCCGGACCGCGTACATCCCGGGAATGAGAACGCCCGTGAGCATCAACGGCCCCGCCCCCTTGGTGTGGAGGTGGGCACCGGCGTCGCCCCGGACGTGGGTGTCGAGGGCCAGCAGCGCGCCGCATTCGTCGAAGGCGGCCCGCGCCCGCACGCGCTGCTGGCGGGCGTGGACGGTGGCGACGAAGTGCTCGCTGCGATCCTCGACCCACTTGACCGGGCGGCCCAGCCGCATGGCCGCCACGCACACCAGAACCTCTTCGGGGTGGTAGTGCAGCTTCACCCCGAAGCCGCCACCGACGTCGGGGACGATCACCCGAATGCGGCTCTCGTCGAGGTCGAGCACCGAGGCCAGGACCGTCCGGTAGAGATGCGGCGCCTGGCTGGACGCCCACACGGTAAGCTCGCCGGTGGCCTGGTCGAATGACGCGCACGCGACCCGTCCCTCCAGCGGCGCCGCCGTCTGCCGTGGCAAGGTGAAGGTCACCTCCACGATGGTATGGGCGGAGGCAAAGACGCGGTGGGGATCGCCAGTCTCGATGTCGCGCGAGACGGCGACATTGTCGGGCCACTGCCCGTGCAAGCGCGGGGCATCCGCGGCCAACGCCTGGTCGGGATCGGTGACGGCGGGCAGCGGCGTGTACTCGACCACCATCCGCTCCAGCGCGTCCTCGGCTACGTAGCGGTTTTCGGCCACCACGGCGGCCACCGGCTGTCCGACGTAGAGCACGGTGTCGGCGGGAAGGATCGGAAACCCCGTGTGCCGCTGTCCGGGTGGACGCGTGAGCACGGGCAGTTCGCCCAGCCCCTCGACGTCGAGCACCCCGAGCACCGACACCACGCCCGGGACCTTCGCGGCGACGGCGATGTCGATCCTCTGGATGCGGGCATGGGCGTGTGGGCTTCTGAGCACCGCCAGGTGCAGAAGGCCAGGAAGCGCGAGGTCGCCTACATAGACGCCCTGTCCCCTCAGCAATCTCGGATCTTCCTGCCGGCGAATCGAGTGACCGATCAAACCGCCCGTCGCGCGCGTCGTCACCGTGCCGCCTCCTTCGCACAGCGCCCCGGCCGGACGAATGAGGTTGGGCGCCCCTTCAGGGTCTCAGGCGGCACCCAAAAGGGGTTGACGCCCCAGCACCAGACCGTCCTGTGGTCGACGAGGGTCTCACCGGCCATCGAGATCGGCGCGCCGGGAGGACCTGGTCCCCGTCTTTCTGAGCTTGCGGGCGCGCATCGCTGCGTCGTAGGTCGTGTCCTCGAGCATCGTGTCGCGCAGCAACTCGCCGACGAGGCAGGAGACGCGCGTTTTGCGCTCGGCGGCCCGAATCCTCGCCCCGCGGGCCACCTCCTCGTCGAGGGTGATGGTCACGTTCCTAATGACCATGACATCATGACCCGAGCCTCGTGTCACCTGGATGCCAGGGTGGGAGATGGGTCCGCCGTCAAGGTCACTGCCGCGCGAGTTCGTCGCGGCCCCTCGCGTCGTCGGCGACCTGCGGGTTACCATCTTCGAGGAGGCGCGGTAGAACGCCGGTGATCGCAGGGCCAGCGCCTGGTCGACGCCGGGGTGTGTCCGCCGACGCGCAGGTGACATCGGAGGGCAATGACTATGACCCACGAGAGCCGATCCATCACGCGCGTCCTCACGGGAGCCACGCTGATCGATGGCACGGGCAGCGCGCCGATACGCGATGCCGCGGTGGTCATCGACGGCGACCGGATTGCCGCTGCCGGCCCGCGCCACGCCACGTCCTGGCCTGCCGACGCCATCGTGATGAACCTCGGGGGCCGCACCTTGCTCCCGGGTCTCATCGACGCCCACGACCATCTGGCGTCGCACGGCTATGGGCTCGCGACGCGCTGGGGACTCGACGAGCCGGCCAGCACGGCCCACCTTCGCACGGCACGGGTGCTGGCCGACACGCTCGCCATGGGGTACACGACAGTGCGTGACGCCGGCGGGCTCGACGCCGGATTCAGGATTGCCATTGAACAAGGTCTCATCCCGGGTCCGCGGCTCGTGCTCGGGCTGCAGATCATCTCGCCGACGGGCGGCATCGGCGATCGCGCGAGCCCGTCGGGCCATGGCTGCTGCGGCGCCTTCGATCCCCTCTTGCCCGAGAGCGTCGCCAATGGCCCGGATGCGGTGCGCGACGTGGTGCGCACCATGGTGCGCGCCGGCGCCGACGTCATCAAGACGGCGACCACCGGCGGCGCCAGCTCGCGCCCGGGGCACGGGCCCAAGGACGCGGCGTTCTCGCGCGAAGAGATGCTGGCGCTGGTCGCAGAGTCACATGCGCTCGGACGCCGGGTGATGTGCCACGCCCTTGGAGGCCCGGGCCTGCGCACCGCCGTGCTGGCGGGGGTCGACTCGATCGAGCACGGCTCGTACCTCGACGAGGAGCCGGAGCTGATGGCGCAGATGGCCGCGCGCGGCGTCTTTCTGGTGCCCACGCTCACCGTCTACGTCTATCACCGCGAGAGTGCTTCGGCTCACGTGCGCGTCCGGGCGCTGGCGCTCTACGAGCATCATGTGGCCACGGTCCGGCGCGCCTTCGAGCTTGGCGTGCCCATCGCGGCGGGCACCGACGCGGGAGGCCACGGACATCCGAAGAACGCGCTCGAGCTGGTTCACCTGGTGGACGCGGGCCTCACGCCCATGCAGGCCTTGCGGGCGGCCACCCAGTGGGCGGCGCAGTGCCTGGGGCTCGATCGCGATCTTGGCACCCTGGAGCCCTGGCGCCTCGCCGACCTGATCGTGGTCGACGGCAATCCCCTCGACGACGTCAAGGTGCTGCTCGAGCCCCAGCGGATCGAGCTCGTCCTCAAGGGCGGCGTCGTGTGCGTGGATCGCCGCGCCGCGCCCGTCCCGCTTTGAAGAGCCCGCGCGGCGCCGGTCGGGTCCCTGTGGTTCGCCCTGAGACCCGACTGGCGCCGCGTTGGTCGTCAGTGCTTCGCGGCCTTGAGTTCTGCCACGCGCGGGGGATAGCGGCCCGTGCGCGTGATGCCGTTCAGCGCATCGACCCCAGCGCCTTTGTCGCATCCCCGTGATGATGTCGCGCGTGCCGAATGCGCGGATCTCCGAGCGCCTCGCGCGCTACCGCGAGGGACTCGAGGCCGGCGGTCACGACGCCGCCCGGCAGCGCCGTCTCCTTGGCGAGGCGTCCGTATGGCGCTTCCTCTACGTCGCTGACAGCCAGGCCCAGGCCGACGACGACGTCCACGAGGCGACCCTCCACTATCGCCAGCACATGCATCACGTCCGCGAGGCCTACAACCCGTCCGACTTCAAGGTGAACGCCGCGGCCATCAATCCGTGGATGGACCCCGCGGTCTCCCATTCCGACGGCGTGCGTTTCGTCCTCGAGACCGGCGCTCTCTACGGAACTGCCCGGCGCGTGGCCGAGCAGATCGCGGCGCTGCACGAGGTCGGCCTCGGCCACGTCATGTGCCAGGCGAGCTGGGGCGGGCTCGCGCACGACAAAGCCATGGCGTCGCTGCGCCGCTTCGGCGAGCACGTCGCCCCGGCGTTCCGCGACTCGTAACATAGCCGGCGCGATGACGGACACCACGAGCGCGAGCCCGCCCCGCGCGAAGCGCCTCGCGTCCATCGACATGCTGCGCGGGTTCGTCATGGTCCTCATGGCGCTCGACCATGTACGGGACATGTTGACCCAGCCGCAGGCGGCCCTGCTCGACTTCTCGCAGGAGGGGGGAGCACTCTTCTTCACCCGGTGGATCACCCACATCTGTGCCCCGACCTTCGTGCTGCTCGCCGGCACGGGGGCCTTTCTCTATGGCGCCCATGGCCGCCGCAAGCATGACATCGCGCGCTTCCTCCTGAGCCGGGGATTGTGGCTCGTCCTCATCGAGCTGACCGTCGTCAACTTCGCCTGGAACTTCAACGTCGGGCCGCGCATGCTCATCCTCCTGCAGGTGATTTGGGCGATTGGCTGGTCGATGGTGGCGCTGGCCGGCCTCGTCTGGTTGCCGCTTCCCGCGATCGGCGCCATCGGCACCGCGATGGTCCTGGGCCACAATCTTCTCGACGGCTGGCAACCATTCGCTGCCGAAGCCTCGCCCGTCTGGTTGCTCCTGCACATCCAGGGACGGTTGACGGTCAACGGGAACGCTGTCGCGTTGATCGCGTATCCCTTGATCCCCTGGATAGGCGTGATGGCGCTGGGCTACGTGATCGGACCCGTGTTCGTCCGGCCCGACGCCGAGCGTTCCCGGCGTCTCGTGCAGATCGGCGTGCTCATGACGCTTGCCTTCTTCGCGCTCCGCCTTCTCACGTTCTATGGCGAGCCCGTGGCCTGGGCGGCGGAAGCAGGTCTTGAGGCGACACTGGTCAGCTTCTTCAATGTGACGAAGTACCCGCCGTCCTTGCAGTTCCTGCTGATGACATTGGGCCCGGCGACGATGCTGCTCGGCTGGTTCGAGCGCCTGGAGGGCCGGGTGGCGGATGCGCTGGCGACCATTGGGCGGGTGCCGTTCTTCTATTACGTCGTGCACCTCTACGTGATCCACGCGGTGGCCATCGCCGTCGGGCTGCTGCAGGGGTTCAGCATCCGGCAGATTGCCGTCGTCTTTTTCGCCTACCCGCCGGGGTTCGGGATCGGCCTTGGCGCGGTCTATCTCCTGTGGATGGCGATCGTCCTGGCGCTCTATCCGGCCTGCCGATGGTTCGCGGACATGAAGGCTCGCCGCCGGGAATGGTGGCTCAGCTATCTCTGAGCGGAGTACTGCAGGTTGAGCCTGGTCGAACGCGGAGCGCGTTGCGCCGAGTCGCTCGACGAGATCAGGTTACCAGAGCGCGGGCGCGGAACTGCGGGTGGTCGTAGGCGCGCGTGGCCAGGATCTCGCGGAGGGAGTCGGCGACGATCACCTCGCCCGGCTGCGCCCCGACCAGGCGCGCGATCCGGTCGCCCACCCGGCGCGGCCAGCCGATCCAGGCGTGGCGGTTCCAGCTCCCGATGAGATCGCGCCCCCATGCCTCGACGGCGCGCGCGAGACGCTCGGGCGTTGTGCCAGGGAGCGCACCCAGCGAGTTGCCGTCCAGGTAGACCACGCCGGGCGGGAGCGCGAACCACTCGCGGCAGCCGGCGAGCGGATCGCTTGTGTCCATCGCCTCGACCACCGCCCGGGTGATGGGCCCCTTGGGGTCCGCACGCGCTGGATCAGCGGATCTCACCGTTTTCTTCGGCGAGCTCACCGTGACCTACTTGATCTCGACCAGCTCCAGCGCTTCGAGGCTTGGACCCTCGATCATCACCGCCCGTGTGTCGCCGAGCTGGTAGGGCTCTTCGAGGAATCTGACGCCTTCGCTGTGCAGCTTGGCGACCCAGGCGTCGAGATCGGCGACGCTCAACGCGATGTGGTCGTACACATGCCCGCGCGTGTCCACCAGCGGTCGGTCGCCCTGGCGCATGTACGAGAGCAACGCGACGTCGCCGAACTCGACCGCGGCCGACGGCGTCCGGAACATCCCGGCTGGTTCGAGCGCCGGGAAGGTGCGATCGGGGCCGCGCGCCACCCGGCAGGTGGCCTCGGTGAGGGGCGTGGTGCTCGTGCGCCCCGCGAACACCGGCGCGTTGAGGTGCTTCTGGTACCAGAGCTGCGCACAGAACGGATCCTCGTGGTACAGGTGCACGTGGTTGAAGCGCTCGGCCGGACGGTTACCCGCGTATTCCACGATGGCATTGTCGGGACCCTGCAGGTATCCGAAGCCGCCGGCGCGGGTTGGCTGCACGCCTCGGGCCTTGGCGTCGGCGATCTGGGCCGTCGTCAGACCGAGCACACCGCCCGTGCCCGGCCAGGTGTCGCTGCTGACGAAGACCGTACCGCCGTCGTCCCCGGTGTAGAGGGGCAAAAGCGTGACGTCCGTCCGGCTCCTGTAGGATTCGAGGCTTTCGCGCGTGTCGGTGACATGCCAGCCGAAATGCCAGATCGCAGTCTGCGGCGACGTGGCGGGCGCGGCGCCGACCTTGGTGAAGAGGATCAAGACGTTGTTCGGCGATGCGAGCGCCGGCAGGGCGCCCCAGCTCACCTTCGCGGTCGTCGGGAACTGCTTGGTGTAGAACTCGATCGCCGCGGCCGGATCGACGGAGTTCAGATGAAGATGATGGAAGCCCGGAGTTGGGAGCATATCAGTCTCTCCTGTGGCGGGAAGGTTCACCCGATGATGTCCTCCACAGCCGCCCAGATTTAGCCAGTAATGGAGGCAACTATCAAGTCACCTGGGTTCCCGGATACAGTGTCGGCACCATGAAAATCGGGACCGCCGCCCGCTTCAACATCAACGCCATCGTGCTGGTCAACGACCACGATGCACTGAACCGGGCGAGCACCCCTTCGCCGCCGCCTACCAGGGCCAGCCGCGAGGCTGGGCGACCGCGACGTGGCACTTCAGCCGAGGTGAACTTCGCCCAGGTGGCCGAGGCCATGGGCGGCGCCGATATTCGCGTGGGGCGTCCCGAGGACATCCGGCCCGCGCTGGAGAAGGCCATGGCCTCCAATGGTCGGGCCGTCGTGGAGATCATCAGGGAGGTCGACGCCATGTCCAAGCGGGCATGGAGACCGTCGGCGACATGAACGCGATGACGAGAACGTGGCGTGACCATTGATACGCGAACCGAGGGAGGGAAGGATTCCACTCGTCTCGTCTAGGCGGCTATGAGGCGACTGCTCACGCAAGGTCCGGGTCGCCTGTTTTATGGCTGGTGGATCGTGATCATCGGCTGCATCCAGGACGCCGTGAAGGGCGGCACCTTCAACACCGGATTCACCCTGTATTTTCTCCCCATTCTCACCGAGCTGAACCTCAGTCGGGCAGCGACCTCTCTCCCCTTCTCCCTGGCCAGACTCGAGGCCGCCCTGGAAGGCCCGCTCGTGGGGTATCTCATCGATCGGTTCGATGTCCGAGTGATGCTGGTCATCGGGACGATGTTAGCTGGGCTGGGGTTTGTGCTGCTGTCCTTCACCCATAGCTATGTCTTCTTTGTCTTGGTGTTCATGGGCCCCCTGACCATGGGTTTTCAAGCCGGCTTCAACCACGCCACCATGGCCGCGGTCAACCACTGGTTTCGAAGGCAGCGCGGGCTCGCCATGTCCATCGTCCAGACCGGCCAGGCGATCGGTGGGGTGGTGATCTTTCCCCTGGTGGCGCTCGCCGTCTTGACGCTGGGTTGGCGGCCGGCCGCGTTCCTTTCCGGTCTCGTGGTGCTCATGCTGCTCCCCCTCGTGCTGCTCGTCCGTGACTCTCCGGAGAGCATGGGGTTGTTGCCTGACGGCGAGCGCAGCGCCGCGCACAATCCATCAGCCGGTGCGGTCAGGCCCGAGCATCGGCCCAGCGACGCCCAGGAGTTCACCGCCAAGGAGGCATTGCGGACGCCGGCCTTCTGGGCGCTGGCCGCCTTCCATGCCCTACGCAATGTTCCCTATAGCGGAGTATCCGTCCATCTGGTGCCGCTGCTGGTTTGGAAGGGGCTGGACCAGCCGACGGCGGCGTTCTTTGTGGGGCTCACGGCATTCAGCACCGTCATCGCCCGGCCGCTGATGGGATGGCTCGGCGACACGCGGTCGAAACAGAAGATTGGCGCGGTCGGTGTGCTCCTGGGGGCCCTGGGCCTCGTGGTCCTGACGTTCAGTGATGGTGGGCTCTGGCCCATGGTGTTCTTCGCCATGTTGTTTGCGTGTGGCGAGGGGATCAACTCTGTCACGTGGGCGTTGGTGGGCGACTTCTTCGGTCGCCGGCATTTCGCCACGATTCGCGGCTGGATCGGCATGCTGCAAAGCAGTGCGTCGATACCCGGCGCGGTGTTCACCGGCTGGATCTACGATCAGACGCAGAGCTACACCTACGCGCTGATCCCTTTCATCATCTCCTACAGTGTGGCGGGGCTGGTCTTGTGGCGCCTTGCTCCTCCCCACCGACTCGCGCAGCTCGAGGGCGCCGCCGATCAAGCCGTGAACGTCCAGCCATGATATTTCGATCAGGACGGGGGCCCTGGCGGCCAGGGCATCGGAGAGAACAGGACCGCCCGAGGTGTCGGCTATTCCCGCCAATGCTCCGGAAGAATGCTCTGGACATCCGTGATGCCACACTGCGCGGCCGTCCACTGCTCGGCGTAGAGGCCGTCCTTGTAGCTGGATTGCTCGGATTCGTGGACCGCCACCTGACCTCGCAGCGCGGTGACCAATGGTCTCAGGGCGAGCCCATTGAGCAGGGTGCCCGGAGCACCGACCCTCAGGAGCGTGGTGGCAGTGACCCGGGGCGCAAAGGCGCGCAGGTCGTAGTAGCTCAGGGTGCGGCGCACGGCCCCCGCACGCTCCGGGAACATCCGAAGGTAGTCGTTGATCTCTTCCAGGGGATACGCCGGGGACTTGGGGGCCAGCTCGGCCGTCTTGTAGAAGAGCGCTGGCGCGGCCACGACATGCGTCGCCCCTCCCGCCAGCGCGGCGGTGATGAGGGCCATGTCGTTGCCCATCACGACCACTCGCGCAGTGTCCAGCTCGGGCCGGGTCAGCAGGAACTGTAACCCCCTGACACTGTCGGCCACGATGCCCCGGAAGATGTACACGGCAGCATCGTCGATGTCCTCGGTGAGCAGACCGGGAAACATCGCGGCGTAGGGCGTGTCGGCGTTGCGTTGCCCGCGCCCCGCGAGCGAAAAGGTGATGTACCGGCTGCGCTGCAGGTTCGCGGTCCCCTGCGGGATGATCTCGAGGACGCTCTGGTACTTCGGCGGATAGTAGATCGCGGGGAACGGTCCGGTGCCGGCGGGAATGCTCAGATAGCCGAACAGGCGATAGGGGCCGAGGCTGGTGAGCCGTACGCCGTAGAGCGTGGCAAACGCCGTCGTCCGGAGCGGGAGTGGATCGATCTCTGGAGCGGCAGGATAGCGCGCGAGATCGTCGAGGGTCTGCTGCCAGTAGTCGCCAAAAGCCTCTCGTGTCAGTTCCATCACTCGCTCACCTCGCGGCCCAGGAGATGGTGCGCGAAGAACCGGTCGACGATGGCGCTGTGCCGGAAGCGCCCGGCTTCGTGGCCATGGCCGTGGTAGGCATACAAGCGCTTGTCTGCGGCGCCGATCCTGTCGAACAGCACATGGCCCGTCTCCGGGGGACACACGTTGTCCTGCAATCCGATGTTCACGATGATCGGGCAGGAGATCCTGTCGGCGAAGTTGATCCCATCGAAGTAGGTGACGGTGGCCTCCACCTCGGGGCGACGATCGGGATGGAGGCGCAGATAGTCGTTGATCTCTTCGTAGGGATACGTATGGGTCAGCTCGATGGCATCCATGAAGCCGCAGAGGTAGGGCGCCCCGGCCGACGCCGCGCGCACCTCTGGTCGCATCGCGGCAGTCGTGATGGTCAGGCCGCCGCCCTGACTGTTGCCCGTCACTCCGAGGCGCGTGGGCTCGACCTCGGGGCGCGACAACAGGAAGTCGATGCCGCGCCAGGTATCCACGTAGAACCCGCGGTAGGCGTAGGTATGCCGGTCCACGACGTTGTATGTCAGAAGATTGGGATAGCCCGGGTTGAACTGGCCCATGCTGCGGAGCTTGCCCCGCGGCGCGACGGACAGCGCGATGTAACCTTTCCGCGCCCACTCCTTGGGTATCGGCGGGTCCATCTGATAGCCCGGCAAGAGCATGACCGCCGGCGTTCGCTCTGCCCGGCCGGCCGGCCGGCAATACCAGGCGGCCACCCGCACGTCGTCGATGCTGCGGTAAAAGACCTGGAAGACTTCGATGTCTTCCGATGTCCGGAGCGGGTCAGGGATGACCTCGGCCTCCAGCGGAATCGTTGACGCCTGCCGCAGCACATCGTCCCAGAACGCCCCAAAGTCATCTGGCTTGTGCACCTTAGATTGGTAATCCCCCGATACCGCTTTCGGCATGGCTTCTCCTCGTGGTGGAGGTGCGCTGGCCTGCTTCCCCCTGGACCTGTCGGACATCGCGCCCTGCCATGCTAGCGGAATCTCGCGTGACCTCGCGCGGCTATCCGGACTGATCCGCAGTCGTCATCCGCTCTCCGGGCGTCACGCGGTGGCGCGCGGCCGACGTCAGCACTCAACCGGGGACGGGCACGCCCTCGGTGCGCCCGCTCGTGGGCATGGCCCGAAGGCTCCGAACCGGCGACTGCCGGAGCCACACGAACGCGAGCAGCAAACCGAACGTCGCGACGACCAGGGTCAAGGGGACACCGATTGTCGCACCGAGCCCTCCTCCGATCAGCGAGCCGATCGGGAACGCCCCGCGGGCCAGGAACCGCATCGTCGCGTTGACGCGCCCCAGCAAGCGATTGGGCGCGATGGCCTGGCGCACGCTCACGGCGTTCACGTAGTAGATGACGACGGTCATCCACTGGGCGAACTCGGAGGCGATGACCATCGGCAACGCCACGCGCGGCACGAGCACCGCGAGCGGAACGGCCATGCCGCTGAGTCCGAAGAGCATGATTGCGTGGAGCATCGCCGGGCCGGGACCATACCGCCGCGCGACCCCTCCTGCAACGAGCGCGCCGGCCAGCGAGCCGACGCCCCCGGTGGCGAACACGAGGCCGACGGCGACCGGACCCAGACGGAGGTCGCGCGTCATGTAGAGCACGTACACCGACAGGAACATCCCACTGAACAGGCTGGTCGTGGCCGAGCATCGCGCGAGCGCTCCGAGGATGGGATGGCGGACGACGACCGCTAGCCCCTCGCGGACCTCGGCGACGACGCCGTCACGCTCCGAGCGCCGCGGGACGGCCTCGGTCACTCGCGTCCGCAGCAGGAAGAAGGCGGAGCCGAGGAACGACAGCGCATCGATCAGCACCGCGAACGGCGCACCGAAGGCGCTGATCAGCACGCCACCGATGCCGGGACCGGCCACCTGGGCCGTCGACGAGGTCATTTCGAGCTTGCTGTTCGCGTCCATCAGCTGTCCCTCGCGGACGAGCGACGGGATGAACGACAGAAACGCCACGTCGAACAGCACCGCAAGGGCGCCCGCGAGCAGGGCCACGGCATACAGGATCTCGATAGTCAGGACACCGAGCGCGCTCGCCAGCGGGATCACGAGCAAGAGCACGGCGCGGGCCACGTCGGCGGCGATCATGACCGGCCGGCGTCGCAGCCGATCGACCCACACACCGGCGAAGAGACCGACGACCAGGACGGGCGCGGCACCGGCGGCGGAGAGCAGGCCCATCTGCCAGGGCGTTGCGCCGAGCATGAGCGCGGCGATGAGCGGCAGGGCGAGCGTCGACACCTGCGAGCCCACGTCGGAAATCGCCGAGGCCGCCCAGAACTTGAGGAACTCGCGGTCCCGCCAGAGGCCGGTGAACGAGCCGCGCGTCACGAAGGACATGTCCGCCTATGTATCATCGTTCGGGCTGAGAGGCCCAGGCAGACAGGCATGGTACCGTGCTGGAGAAGAAGTAGCCGGTCTTCATGCCATGACTCCTCATGTGCTTGCCGCCGATCTGTTGCTCGTGAATGGACGCGTGCTCACCATGGACGCCCGTGACGCCGTGAGGGCGGTGGATCATCGCGCGTGGTAGCCCGCTGGCAGACTGCCGGCGCGCCGAGCGCCGGCTGCCGGCGAGGGCGGAGCTGGACGCCGCGCTCCGGAACCCGACCTATATCTCCTTCGGCGCCCACGTCGTGATCGCCAACACCCTCGCCCTCCGCGAGCGGGGCATCACCCGCGACAGTCCGGACCCCCAGGGCGGTGCCGTGATGAAGGACCCGGCGACGGGCGAGCCACGCGCGAGCTCAGGGAGCCAGCGCAGTTCCTCGTCAAGCGCAAGGAGGCGCGATCGATCCAGAAACCCTCGCCGAGCGCATCGCCCTTGTCCAGACCCCAGTCGGCATCGCGGCGTCCGGCACCGCCCTCCGTCGCTGCGCGCATCGCTGACCGATCTCTCGGCACGCAAAGGAGCCTACCGTGATCAGAGCCGCCATCGTGGGCGTGGGCCGCTGGGGACAGAACCTCGTGGAATGCACCCAGGACAAGACCGACAAGATCCGCTTCACAACAGGCGTCGCCCGCACGCCGGAGCGCGCGGCGCCCTTCGCCTCGCGGTATGGCCTCACTCTCGTAGACGACTACGCCAAGGCGCTCGCCGACCCCACCATCGACGCGGTCGTGCTCGCGACGCCACACACGCAACATGCGCAGCAGGTCATCGCGGCCGCGCGCGCCGGCAAGCACGTCTTCACCGACAAGCCGTTCGCGCTGACCAGGGCCACCGCCGAGGCGGCGGCGAAGGCGTGCGCGGACGCCAAGCGCGTGCTCGCGGTGGGATTCAACTGGCGTTACCAGTTGGCGCTGCAGGAGATCCGGCGCATGCTGCAGGATGGCCGGCTCGGCCGGTTGCTCCACATTGAGGGCAATTTCAACGGGCCGAGCGTGTATCGCTTCCCGAAAGAGCACTGGCGTCAACAAGCGGAAGAAGGGCCCGCCGGGGGCATGACCGGACGCGGGGTTCACGTCGTCGATTCGATGCTCTATCTCGCTGGCCGGATCGATTCGGTGTTCGCGCAGAGCGCGCGGCTCACCCTGGACTACGGCCTCGACGACACGACGTCGATGCTGTTCAAGTTCAAGAATGGCGCGAGCGGGTATCTCGGGACCGTCATCGCGACGGCAGAGGGCTGGCGCATGCAGGTGCTCGGCTCGAAGGGCTGGGCCACGGTCGGTTCGATCCCGCATCTGCACACGTGGTCGCTGACGACCTGCATGGTCAACGGGCAACCGACGGCAATCGACTATCCGCAGACAAGCAGCGAGCGCGCCGAGCTCGAGGGGTTCGCCGATGCGATCGAAGGGCGCACGCCGTACGCGTGTCCGCCGGACGACGCGGTGCACGGCGTCGCGGTGCTGGAGGCGGTTGTTAAGTCCGCGCAGTCGGGGCAGCGCGAAGCAATCGACTGATCACCTCTACGTCGCCGATGGGGTCATCGTCCCCGAAGCGCTGGGCCTGAACCCGTCGAAGACCATCGCCGCCCTCGCCGAGCGGATCGCCGCCATCATCCGGGAGGAGCGGCGCTGAACATTCCCTGGAGCTGACGTCTCGAGGGCGCCGCCGAACCCTTCGGAGCGCAGCGGCCTACCCTTCCTCGCGCTCAGCGGCTCTATCGTGGGCGACCTTGTTGAACGTGTCTTCGCGATCGAGGTTCTTCTATACCCGAGCTGTGGAGGCCGCGGCGGGATAGTGGGCGGCGGGTCGCGGGCAGCTAGATCGCGGCGCGGCTTGCGCCCGATCGGCCCATGCAGCACGCCCTGGCGGTCGGCCGCTTACGAGCAGCGGGTTTCGTTGCGGACGGCACGTGGTGGAAACCTCGAATGCACACTCCGGCACCGAAGCCATGGACCATCTTGGCATCGAGGTGCCGCCTCGAGTTGAATGCTCCCTGAAATGGTCAGCCCAGCCGGGCCGCCGGCTCGACCCAGGCGCGCGCCACCTGCTCCAGCACGTCCGGGAGTTTCGCTTCGTCGGCGGGAATCGGCAGGAGCTGAACGATCTCGCTGACGCCCGCCGCCTGGTAGGCGTTGAGGCTCCCGGGCGCGACCTTCTGCAGATAGGGCGAGATGATGATCTCGACTTCGCCGAGCGCGCGTCCGCGCTCGCCCATCAGACCTTTGAGCTGCTCGACCTTGGCCGTGGCGGCCTCGGGAGTGAGGTTGAAGCCGAACCATCCGGTGCCGTACTCCGCGACCCGCTTGAGCGCCGGCGCGCTCTCGCCCCCGAAAATAATCGGCACCTGGCCGCCCTGCACCGGCTTGGGAAAACTGCGCGCCGCGTCGACGTTGACGAACTCACCGTGGAACGTGGTGCTCTCCTCGCCCCATAGTTTGCGCATCACGGCGATGTACTCGCGCGTGCGTTGCGCGCGTCGCTCGAACGGAATACCGAGCGCTTTGAATTCCTCCGCCGACCATCCGATTCCCACTCCCAGGGCGAAGCGTCCGCCGCTTACGTAATCGAGGCTCGCGATCACTTTCGCGAGCACCAGCGGATTGTGCTCGGGCACCAGGCAGATGCCGGTGGCCAGGCGGATTCTGCTGGTGCACGCGGCGGCGTAGGTGAGGGCCACGAACGGGTCCATCCAGTCGGTCGTGCTGGGGACGGCGAAGGCCCCATCCTGGGAGTACGGATACTTCGATTCGGTGTAGCGATCGAACAGGACGACATGCTCGGGCGCCCAGAGCGTGCCGAAGCCGAGACGCTCGGCATGTTCCGCGATCGTGCGGAGCGTGCGCGGATGCGCCGCCTGGCCCAAGCCCGCCGTCAATAGCCCTATCTTCATGTGATTTCCCCGACGCCTCCTAGAGCCAGAGGTCAATCGAGCAGCGACGCGTAGGTCAGGACCCGCAGCTCGCGGCGCAGCGGGTACGACGAGGAGGGCATGAGCTGAGTCATGAAGATGACGATGAGATCCTCGGCGGGATCGATCCAGAAGGCCGTGCTCGCCGCTCCGCCCCACGCGTACTCGCCCGGCGTTCCCAGGATGTGCGCTCGCGCCGGCGACTGCATGACCGAGAAGCCGAGGCCGAACCCGACCCCCGCGTAGGCCGTCTCCGTGAACATGCCCGCCTGGGCGAGCTGGGCCAGATCCTGACCGCCGGGCAGGTGGTTCGTGGTCATCAGCTCCACCGTCTTCCGCCCGAGCAAGCGCACTCCGTCCAGCTGGCCCCGGTTGCGCAGCATCGCGGTGAAGCGGAAGTAGTCCGGCGCCGTCGACACCAACCCGCCTCCGCCCGAGAAGAAGCTGCACACGCGGTATTCGCTCTGCTCCGGATCGTCGATGAGCTTCAGGGTCCCGTCGGCCTGGCGCTGGTAGTTGGCGGCGAAGCGCGGGATCTGTTCCTCCTCGATCACGAAACCGGTGTCCCGCATCCCCAGAGGCTCGAGGATGGAGTCGCGCAGGTACGCGTCCAGAGGCTGGCCGGAGATGACCTCGATCAAATGTCCGACCACGTCCGTGGACACGGAGTAGTTCCAGCGCGTGCCGGGCGAGAACTCGAGCGGGAGATGCGCGAGCGTATCCACCATGGTCCGCAGGGTGTTGCCGGGTCGGGTCCGGTCGGCCACCCCCAGCTTGCGGTACGCGGCGTCGACGTTGGTCCGCTCCATGAACCCGTACGTCAGCCCCGAGGTGTGACTGAGCAGGTCGCGGACGGTCATGGGCCGGGCCACGGGCGCCGTGGCGAAGTTGGGGTGGTTGCCGCTCACGAACGCCTGGAGATTCTTCCACGACGGAATGAACCGATGCACGGGATCGTCGAGCTGGAGCTTCCCCTGCTCGTAGCATCATCAGCCCCACGCTCGTGATCGGCTTGGTCATGGAATAGATGCGGAAGATCGCGTCGAGCGTCACGGGCCGCCGGCGCTCGATCTCCAGATGACCCAGGGGCTCGCAGTAGGCCACCTGGCCCCTGCGGGCGACCAGAGTCAGGGCCCCGGCGATCTTGCCCGCCTCGATGTACCTCTCCAGATGCGCTCCCACGCGGGCCAGGCGCGACGATGAGAGACCCACGTCCTCGGGCTTCACGAACTCTTCGGGCTTCACCGGTGCGAACCTCCTGAGAGTGGGCTCCGCCTCAGCGGAACCGCGCGATCACGTTTAGCCGTAGCGGAGCACGTCGTCGGGTGTCTCGACGCCTTGCTTCTCGAGGCGCTGGAGCGCGGCGCGCCGGCTGGTGAGGCGACTGCGTGGTGCCCAACGGCCCCTGACCATTTCGCTCACGCTCCTTCTCAGCACTCGTTCCTGATACCCCAGGCCTGGCGCGCTCCTCCACCCACCACCTTGCCTGGGGCATCCATCGCGTTCAGTGTTCCGAACCCTCAGGTCTTCTTGACTACCTTCTTGTGAACCATCTCGATGTTGGTCCCGATACTGTTGCGATACCGGCCGAGCGGGTACTTGGACATGCCTTGCTCGTACTTCGGGGCGAGCTGCTCGGCGATCGTGCCTTCCATTTCATCGAGCGTGGCGCCGTCGGCCGACGCCTTCTTCACGGCGGCGATGAGGTCGACGAGGTACCCGCGGAAGTAGATGAGCCCGCTCTTGGGGATGACCTCGCCGTGCCCCGGAATGATGTGGGTGAAGTCGAGCTTCTCCAAATTGGTCAAGCTCTGCACCCAGTCCTCCGGGTATCCGTCGTTGATGAAGGGCATCCAGTCGACCAGGGCGTCGCCGGTGACGACCACCTTCTCCTTGGGCAAATACGTGTAGAGGTCGCCGTCGGTGTGGCCCTTGCCGAGCATGTGGAGCTGGATCTCGCGCCCCTGCTCCCGCAAGGTCGTCGTGGTCGTGAGCATCCGCGTCGGCAGCGCCGGCTTCATCTGCTTGAGCTCCTGCAGGTAGGCCTCGGCCTGCTGCAGGTTCGACTCGAGGTTCTTCTTCGTGTCGGGGTTCGTTTCCTTGAGAATGTCGCCCTTCAGCTTCTCGATCTCGGTCGGCAGCAGGGTCTTGACCTGCTGCTCGATGAAGGGGATGCCGCCGCGACCCGCGTCCGGCTTGGTGAGGTTCTCCCGCGTCTGCTGGGTGGCGACGATCTCGAGGCCGGGGTTCGCCGCCGCGTACACCTCGTTCCCCTGCCAGTGGTCCCAGTGGAAGTGCGTGTTGATCATCTTGCGCACGGGCTTCTTGGTGACCGCCTGGATCTCTCGGTACAGCGCGCGGGCCGCGGAGGGCTTCGAGTGGGAGTCGACGACGATCACGCCGTCGTCGGTCATGATCACCGCGGCGTTGCAGTTGAGCTTGTACCGCGTCTCGGCGATGGCGGCGTACACGCCATCGGCGACTTTTTTCAGCTGGAAGAGCTCTTTGTCGGCCGTTTGGGCGTGGGCGGGGAGGACACAGCAGAGCTCGTGGGGGTCGAGGGTGTGGACCGCCGCGGCGGCGATCCCCATCTGGGTCAGTACCTGTCGACGCGTCCATTGCTTCGCCATCACGTCACCTCCATTGTGACTCGCCGTGGGCTTTTGGCCGCCCTACTTCAGGTAGCCGTGCTCTTTCCAGATCGCGTACTGCTTGCGGAAGGCGGCGTAGCTCTCGTGGGCGCGCTTGAAGTCCGGATCCTTGGCGGATTCCTCCACGATCACCTCTTCCCACGCGGAGCGCATCTTGGCCAGGATCGCCTCGGACCAGTAGTGGATCTTCACGCCGTGCTTTTCCACCAGCTCCCGCATGGCGCCGAACTGACGGGATTCGCTGGTGACGAAGGTCCACGTGAGATTGGCGTCGCAGGCCACCTCGATCATCTTGCGATGCTCCTCGGAGAGCTCCCCCCACTTCTTCAGGTTGACCAGGAACTCGCCCACCGAGGACTGCTGATGCCAGCCCGGGAAGTAGTAGTGCTTGGCGACCTGGTAGAAGCCCTGCTTGAGGTCGATGGAGGGGAAGGCCAGCTCGGTGGCGTCGATGACCCCGCGCTCGAGGGCCGGGAAAATGTCGCCCGGCGGGAGGAGCTGCGTCTGAACGCCGAGCTTCTGCATCACCCGGGCGCCGAGGCCGAAGAAGCGCATCTTCAGGCCCTTCAGGTCGTCCACCGCGGCCAACCAGTCGAGCACGACGCCTCCTCTCCGGGCTAAATCTCCAGTGTCGTGCTGCCAATCTGTAAATTGACCTCCGCTTCTGACCGCCCTCCGAACAGGAAGACGATCAGGCGAGCCAGGACGCTGAGGATCCCGAGCAGCACCAGCCAGATCCCGGCGGCAAAGATGCCCTTGATGATCCAGCGCTGGGTGAGCCCGAACGGGCTTTCAGATTGCTCGCCCACCGCGTAGGACGTCGCGAGGAATTCCAGGCTGTAGTAGGCAACGAGTGCCACGTACGGCAACGCGAAGAGCAGGCAGCCGGCCAGCTCGATCCAGGCCTTGCGCCGAAGGGTCAGCTTCTCCGTGAAGGAGTCGACGCGGGGATGCGCATTGATCACGTAGCCGTAGCCCATCCACAGTGAAAAGATCGCGGCGTGGAAGTGCCATTCCAGCTCCTGGAGCTTCGTCAGGGGGACGGGCAGACCGGCCTTCCGGGCGAGGACGTCGAAGCAGGTCACGGCCGCCATGACGACGAGCAGCCAGCCGGACGCGTGAGCGACCGCCTCGAGCATCCGCCGCAAGCCCTCGGACATCCGCAGAAGAGCGTCCAATCGCGTCAACGCCCCGTCATGATCGCCATGGTTCGGTGGAGGTACGCGCCCTGGAGATGGCTCGGCGACGTCGGCGCCGCGAGTCCGTGATCGTCATAAACGCGGACATGACCCGCGTCCCGTGGGGTCACCGAGGCGCCAATGACGGCGACGCCGGCGAGCACCGCCAGAGTGAGGCCGGCCAACAGTCCCAGTCGCCTCATGGGTGATGGTCCCCGGTTGCGTGGTGGCGTCGTGTCCCGGTCCGATGCCTGGGTCGTGGCCTTTCCCGGCGCGAGGTGGCGCCTCTACTTGCCACATTCACTCCCTGTCAGTCAAGCGGCGAATCGCGGTCCACCGAGCCTGTCGGAGATTGCGGCGACGACGACCACGTTCCCCGGCCCTGTCCGGGAGCGGCTAGAATGCCTATGAACAAGGTGCTCTGCGAGTCACGAGACAGGTTCGACGAGGCGACGACAAAGAGGGGCTGGTCGGCGTTGAGCAAGTCCTCGCCGGTACGGCCGGACGCGTTGAACCACACAGGAGAAGAGAGATCGGATGTCATCCGCGTGGGTCGCCAAGGTCCGAGTGGTGGAGTCGATGCGTCAATGTGGGGAAGGGGCCTGGACGAGATAAGGAACGCACAATGAGCGTGCTGGGAGAAGTTCTGAAGGCCAATGCCGCCTACGCGGCAGACTTTGGCTGGAAGGCCAACTTGGCGATACCACCGGCGCGTCACTTCACGATTCTCACGTGCATGGACGCCCGCCTGGATCCTGCCAAGTACGCCGGGCTGTCGGAGGGAGATGCCCACATCATCCGTAACGCCGGCGGGGCGCGCCAGCGATGACGCTCTCCGCTCTCTGGTCATCTCCTACAAGCTGCTGCTCACGAATGAGTTTTTCGTCATTCACCACACCGACTGCGGCATTGCTGTTCTTCACCGACGAGGTGATGCGGAACCTCCTCGCCAGTAGTCTCGAAACCGCCGAGCTCACCCCCAATGGCTTTCGCGACATTGGGAAAGGCCCAGGATCGACGGAAGGCGAGTTCATCGATTGGCTCACGATGAAGGACAATGCGGCTGGTGTCATCGCCGACGTGCGGCGCATTCGCAGCCATCCGCTGATCCCCAAGTCCATTCCAATCTACGGATATATATTTACGACGTCAGAAGGGGGACATTGGAGGAAGTTCCCGGAGCGATGGCGGCCGGCAAAGCTGGGTAACCCCTTCGGAACGGGCCGGCGCTTGACGCGACGTCCGACGTTCGCAATCCGACGGGCAGTACTCTTGGGGGATAGTCGTTCCGAAGGCTCTGACGCGTCGACCGGCCCGCCCGGCAGGGGGGTCGTCCTCTGCGGAGGCCGAATCAGGAGGCCGAGTCCGGTGGGCGCGAGGACCGCCAGGAAGACTCAGATGGCGGCGCAGGCGGTCGGACGCTCAGCCCGCGGCGCCCCGCCGACGTCCCCCTCGTGGCGATTCACGTGGTCACTGACGACTGCATGGTCAACGGGCAACCGACGTGATTGGCGTCGAGTCTGGATGCGCGGACAGCGGCGGTTTGCCGAGGACCAGGTCGGCCGCTTTCTCTGCGATCATCAGCACGCAGGCGTTGATGTTACCCGAGACGAGATCGGGCATGGCCGAGGCATCGGCGACGCGGAGTCCCTCGACGCCTCGCACGCGCAGCGCTGGATCCAGCACCGCGTCCTCGCCGAGTCCCATCGCGCAGGTGGCGCACGGGTGGTGAACGGTGATCGCGGTGCGGCGCACGAACGCGTCGATCTCGGCGTCGGTACGGCAGTCGGGGCCGGGCGCCGTCTCGCGGCCCCTGAACCGGTCGAGCCCTGTCCGGCTCGCGATGTCGCGCGCGAGCTTCACGCCCTCGCGGATCGTGCGGACGTCGTTCTCGGTGGCCAGGAAGTTCTGCACGATACGCACGGGAGCGCGCGGGTCCGCCGAGCGCAGCCGCACGACGCCCCGGCTTTCGGGATGGAGCATGACCGGTCGAAGCCCGAAGCTGTCCTCGTAGGCCGGCGTGATGCCCGGGAACCAGGGATAGGCACGGGCCGGGGCGCCCCGGAACAAAAACTGAATGTCGGGGACCGCGAGCTCCCGTCGCGTCTTGAGGAAAGCGTGCAGAGCACTCGGAAGCACCGTCCCCGGTCCCGTGCCAAACACGTAGGCGCGCACCATGTTGACGGCCGCGCGATCAAGACGCATCTGGGCGTGGAAAGGGCCGCGGTGCCGCCGGGCATGGTGCACGTCGACGGAGAGATGATCTTGGAGATTCTTGCCCACGCCGGACAGATTCACCTTGGGCTCGATGCCGACCTCGCGGAGATGATCCGCCTCACCGATGCCCGACAGCATGAGAAGCTGCGGCGTGTTGAACACACCGCCGGCCAGCAGCACCTCGCGCGTGGTCGAAACTCGGTGGAGGCGGCCGTTTCTGGCGTACTCGACCCCCGTCGCTCGCGCCCCCTCGAGGATCACCCGGGTCACCAGCGCGTTCGTCTCGACCGTGAGGTTGGGCCGCCCCATGGCCGGTCGCAGAAAGGCCACGGCGGCGCTGCAGCGCCGGCCGTTTCGGATGGTCCATTGACTCCGACCGAAGCCCTCTTGCTCCTGGCCGTTGTAATCTTCCGTGAACGGCCAGTCGGCCTCTTGCGCCGCATCGAGCCAGGCGTCGAACAACGGATCTCGATTGCGTGAATCGATGACACTCAGCGGCCCGTGGCCGCCACGCCAGGTGTTCTCGCCCTTTTCCCAGCTCTCGCCGCGCTTGAAGTAGGGGAGGGCTTCGGCATACGACCAGCCACGGCAGCCTTGTTGCGCCCACCGGTCGTAGTCGCCGCGGTGGCCGCGGACATAGGCCATCACGTTGATCGAGGAGCTCCCACCCAGCACCTTTCCGCGCATCGCCTCGATCTGGCGGTTGTCCAGCCGGGGCTCGGGCTCCGTGTCGTAGCCCCAGTCGAACATCCGATGCTCCCAGATCTTGCCGAGCCCGATCGGGATGTGGATCAACGGATGGGTGTCGCGCCCGCCGGCCTCCAGCAGCAGCACGCGGACCGATGGATCAGCGGTGAGCCGGTAGGCGAGCACGCAGCCCGCCGATCCCGCCCCGGCGATGACGTACTCGTAGTGCGTGCGCTCAGTCATGTCGTTTCGCAACCTGCGCTATACCACCGACTGGAGGATCGCCATGCCGACCTTCGAGGCGTCTCCCGACCTGCGCCTGCACTATCTGGTCGACGACTTCACCGAGCCGTGGACGGAGCCTGAAACCATCCTGCTGTTGCACGGCAATGCCGAGAGCAGCCTGGCCTGGTATGCCTGGGTGCCGCTGCTGGCGCGGCGGTTCCGGGTCGTGCGGCCGGATATGCGCGGCTATGGCGCGTCGACGCCGATGCCGCGCGATTTTGCGTGGACCCTCGACATCATCATTGACGACTATGCCCGCCTCATGGACTGGCTCGGTGTTCAACGCTTCCATCTGGTCGGCGCCAAGATCGGTGGAGTCATCGCCCGGGCGTTCTCGGCGCGCCGCCCCGAGCGTGTGACAACGCTCACCGTGATCGGCTCGCCGCCGCCGCTCCGCCCTGGCGCCGAGCGCATCCCCGCGTTGACCGAAGAGTTCGAGACGCGCGGCGTCGAACATTGGGCCCGGCGCACCATGGCCGGCCGGCTCGGCGATCGGTTTCCCGCCGAAGGGGTCGAGTGGTGGATCAAGTTCATGGGCCGTACCCCGGTGTCGACGCTGGTCGGCTTCAATGCCACCATCAACTACTCGGACATCCGGGCCGACCTACCGAAGATCGCCTGCCCCACGCTGGTGATCACCACCGAGGAAAGCAGTCTGGCCTCGGTCGAGGAAACTCGAGCTTGGCAGCAGACGATCCCGTATTCCGAGCTCCTGGTGCTCCCTGGCAACTCCTTCCACGTTGCCGCGACCGATGCCCAGCGCTGCGCGCAGGCCACTCTCGATTTCATCGCTCGCCGCGGCACTGACTGAGAAAACGCGCATCCCGACTCTCGCGCCACAGCATACGTCAGTCCGGCCGCCCATGCCCTTCGCCCTTGACATGTGCCGTGCCATGACCTCTCATCGCGGATGGATTCGCTGTGGACCGAACAGACGGGCGCTGCCTGGCACGGGAGGGTTCTCCATGATACCCGCGACTGCACCACAGATCGTGCCGCAGCAGGGCTGCGCGCGATGGTCTGAGCGGCTCCCGCGGTCTTCCCTATGGGCCGCCCTCGCGCTCATGATGATGCTCGGATTGCGCGGGACGGTTGACGCGCAGGGGGGTACGCCCATCACCATTGCCAATGGCCTCCCGCAAAGTTCCGTGTGCGCCAACGGCAATACCGTCAGCATATTTGCCCGGGGCCAACAGGTCATTCTCCCCGGTCATTCTCTGAACATCAGCGGAGATTTTTCGAGCTTTCCCGGCTTGGGTGTCCAGGTCAATAACTGGTACTGGACCTCCGTCTCTTTGCCCGTGCAATCCGGAAATCCTCAGAATCCCGACAATTCCGGCGGGCAATTCGCCATCTCCCCGCAGTGTGTACTCTCCCAGCAGCCTGCCTGGTATGGGAAAGGGGTCCCAACCTACGTGATCGTCACAGTGGTGGCGGAGAAGACAGATTCGGGCTGCAAGATAACCATCACTCGAAACAACTTTACGGATGCCGTTACTCCAGGCTGTTGTTCTCCCCCGGGAATAGGGAGCAACACGTGCACGGGTCCATGGGGAGTAACCAATGGTCATCTTGGTGAGCCATGGCCCCCAAAATAGCCTTCAGGAGCCCAGGACCTCGACCCGCAGCGGCTTCGGCCGGCCGGCGTTGCAGGAGGTCAGCGCGATGACCGCCGGGCTCCCGGATGACCTGCCCATCCTGCTCATTGAGCACGACATGGACGTCGTGCGGAACCTCGCCCGGAGCGTGAACGTCCTTCACCTCGGTGAGGTGCTCGCGGAGAGCGCGCCCGAGGAGATCCAGCGGGACGCCCGCGTGATCGACATCTACCTCGGCCGGAGACGCTGACCCCATGCTGGAAGTCGAGGACGTCCACACCGACTACGGCCGGAGCCACGTGCGGCAGGGCGTATCGCTGACCATTCCCGACCGCGCGGCGATCGTGGTCCTCGGGCGGAACGGTGTGGCAAGACCACGCTCGTGCACTCGATCATCGGCTTCAACCGCCCCGCGCGGCAACCATCCGCTTCCGCGGCGAGACGCTGGTCGGCCGCTCCGCGGAGCAGATCGTACGGTCTGGGGTCGGCCTTGTCCGGCAGGGCCAGCGCATCTTCCCCTCCTTCACCGTGCGGGAGCAGCTCGCCATCGCGGAGCGCCGGAGCGCGGGCACCGAGTGGACCGTCGGACGCGTGCTCGAGGTGTTCGGCGCTCCGCGACCGGCTGACGCACAAGGCAACCGGCTCAGCGGCGGCGAGCAGCAGATGCTGGCCATCGCGCGGGCCCTGGTCACCGAGGGCCTGTCGCCGCGCCCGGTCAACGAGGTCGCCGCGAAGGCCAGACGCACGGGGCCGTCGCGCAGGGCATCGGGGAGGCGTTCGGCGAGCGAGTGGTCTACGGCGAGGCCGGGCAGAACCTGAGCGCGAGCCTCATGGAGTACGCCCGGCCGACAGCGGCCGACCTGCCGTTCCTCACGGTGAGCCACGTCAGCACCGCGTCGCCCCTCACGCCCGGCGGGTTCAAGGGCGTGGGGGAAGGGCGGCACGATCGCCGCCCCGGCCCGTGGCCGACGCCATGGGACCGTCCGGCGCGACGCTCACGTCACTGCCGATCCTGCTGGAACCGCTGCTCACCCCGAAGAGGAGCGATGCCGCCGGACAACTGATCGTGAGCTGCGGTCCTTCATCGACGAATCAGTGCCGCGCGGCACGGCCGGGGCCCGGCGTCGGCGCGGCCGCGGGGAAGTACTCGGCGACGGGGATCTCGATCACGGTCGGGCCGTTCGCCGCCAGCGCTTGCTTGACCGCGTCGCCAATCTCGTCGGGGTGCTGCACGTAGGCACCGCGGGCGCCGTAGACCTCGGCCAGACGGTCGAAGCGGGGGTTGACGAGGTCCACGCCGATGTAGCGGCCGCCAAAGAAGCGCTGCTGCTGGGCCTTCTCGGCGCCGTGGCAGCCGTTGTTGAGCACGACACTGACGAGCGGGATGTTCCAGCGGACCGCGGTGTTCAGTTCCTGGGCGGTGTAGAGGAAGCCGCCGTCGCCCTGGAGGCTCACGGCCGCACGATCCGGCCGGCCGAGCTTCGTCCCTAGCCCCACGCCGAGTCCCATGCCGAGCCCCCCATGACCAGCGTAGTTGAACATGGTGCGCGGGATCTCGAAGTGGAGCCGATCGTAGCCGAGCCCCGGGGCCACGCCGGCGTCGATGGTGACCATGCAGTCGCGCGGGAGCACCTTCCGCAATTCGGGGAACACGCGCTGGGGCATCATCGGCGAGCCGGTCATGGTGCGCTCGGCGTCGAGCCTCGCCTGGCGCCGCGCGGCGAGCGCCCCCACCTCGCTCCGCCAAGCCGGGTTCGATCGCCCCTCGCGGTAGGTTTCGCGGAGGGTCTTGAGGAGCTCTCCGGCAACGGCGCGGGCGTCGCCCACGATGCCGACGGCCACGGGATAGTTGCGCCCGATCTCCTGGGTGTCGATGTCGACCTGCACGATGGCTGTCCTGGGATCGATCACCCGGTGATCCCAGAACGTCGTCGACTGGTTGAGGCGCGTGCCCAGGGCCAGGATGACGTCGGCGCGGTGAAGGGCCTCGGCGGCCTCGCCGGAGCCGCGCCCACCGGGCGGGCCTACATAGAGATGATGACTGTTGGGCACCGCGTCGTTGTGCCCATAGGAGGGCACGAGGGCCATGTCGAGGAGTTCGGCGAGGGCCACCGCCTCCTTGCTGGCCTCGGCGTCGATGACGCCGCCGCCCGCAAGGAGGAGCGGACGCTGGGCCTGGGTGAGCAGCGTGGCCGCGCGCTGGATGGCCTCGGCGTCGCCAGCCTGGCGCGCGTCCACCGCGCGGTAGGCGCGGGGAGGCAGCACCTCGCCGACGATCTCCTGGTTGTCGAGAAGGTCGCGGGGGATGTCGAGGAGCACCGGGCCGCCCTTGTCGGAGAGCGCGGCGCGGAAGGCGTAGTGCAGCATCTCGGGGATGCGCTCGGTCTTGTTCACCTGGAGGGCGAGCTTGGTAATGGGCTTGAAGAGCCCTACCAGGTCGAAGGCTTGGTTCCCGTCGCGATGGATGTAGTCGCGGGCCACGTCACCGGCGAGCACGATTACCGGCGCGCGGCCCTTGTGAGCGAGGGCGATGCCGGTCACGAGATTGGTGGTGCCCGGCCCAGAGGTGGTGATGCACGCGGTAGGCTTGCCCGAGGCCCGGGCGTAGCCGTAGGCCATGAAGGCGGCGCCTTCCTCGTGCCGGGTGTCGACGAATGTGATGTCGCTTCGCCCGTACATCTCGGTGACGATGCTGTTGGTCGTCGTCCCCACCACACCGAACGTGTACTCGACGCCCTCCGCTCGCAGCGCCTCGATGACCGCCTGGCCGGCCTTCATCGCCATGCTCCTCACTCGCGAAGATGTATTCCGCGCCCTGGTGCCGACGCGGGGGTCAGTCTAGGACAGACGTACCGGCGCGTCATCAGTGCATCACCGCCCCGCCGTCCACGTTCCAGGCCTGACCGGTGATGTGGTCGCTCTGCTCGGAGGCGAAGAACAGGGCCAGACGCGCGATGTCGTCGGGACGGGCGACCCGGCCGGTAGGGGGAAGGGTGAGCACGGGGGCATGCGGGTCGCGCTCCGTGAGCACGCGCTCGCGCCGTGAGGTCGATTCGCGCCGGCTCGTGTCGACGCTGCCGGGACAGATCGCGTTCACCGTGATGCCGTGGGGGGCCACTTCTTGGGCCATCACCTGGGTGAGACCGATCACGCCGAACTTCGATGCCGCGTAGGCGCCTCGCCGCGCCGTTCCCCGCTTGCCCGCGACCGACGCCATGTTGACGATCCGCCCGCTCCCCCGGGCCAGCATGTGGGGGATCACGGCGCGGCTCATGAGGTACACGCCCTTGAGATTGACGTCAATGACGAGGTCCCACGCGTCCTCCGGCACTTCCCAGAGGAGCCGACGGTCGGCACCGTGAGGTGCGGCGGCGTTGTTGACGAGAATGTCGATGCGACCGAACCGCGCCAGCGCTTCCCCGACCATGCGCTCCGCGTCGGCTGCGCGACTCACGTCACCTACGACGGTGACGACGCGGCGACCGAGTCCCTCGATCTCGGTGGCCAGGCTCTCCAGGCCCTTCCAACCCAGGCGAATTTCTTCGAGGCCCTCCTCGTTCTCGTTCCGCGTCCCGCCCGTGGCCACGTCGGTCGCTACCACGTCAGCCCCGGCCCGGGCGAACGCGACGGCGAGGGCTCGGCCCATCCCACGCGCCCTGGCGCACCCCGTGATCATCACGGTCTTTCCCTCGAACTCGCTCATATCGTCACTCCAGACCGAGAAAGGTCCACGAGCGCCGGCTGGTCTCAGTTCGCTCGATGGGCCATGATAACCGCGCGCGCGGGATCGCAAATGGTGGTTCTCCAGAGAGAGGGAGGCGAAGATGGCCAAGAATGGCTTCAAGCTCCTGGATTCGGACATGCACATCATCGAGCCGCCGGACTTGTGGCAGCGCTACATCGACCCCGCCTTCAAGGCTCAAGCCCCCCGCGGCTGGCCGGGTCCGGAGAATCCCTCGGTCCTGGAGGTCGCCGGCAAGGTGATGCCGCGGATCGCCGCCACCCCCCAGGCCCACTACCAGACCATGTATGCGCGCAAGGCGGACCGCTACCGACGTGCCATTGAGCAGAACTACGACCCCCGGTCCCAGCTCGAGGCGATGAACATCGAGGGCATCGATGTGGCCGTGCTCTTCCCGACGCGGGGCCTCTACGCCCTGGCCACCGATGACCTGGAGCCCGACCTCGCAGCCGCCATCGCCCGTGCCTACAACGACTGGCTGGCCGATTTCTGCGCCTCCGATCCCGGCCGCCTGATCGGCGCGGCCATGGTGGCGCCCCATCACGTCGCGGCTGCCGCGGCCGAAGCCCGTCGCATGGCGCAACGCGGGTTCCGGGCCATCTTCCTGCGACCGAACGTGGTGCACGCCCGCAACTGGCACGATCCCTACTACGATCCCCTCTGGGCGGAAGCCGAGCGGCTCGGCATGGCCGTCTGTTTTCACGAGGGTGGACTCGTCTATCTTCCCCAGGTCGGTGCGCGCTTCCCTCAGGTGATGTTGCACCACACCTGTACGCACCCGATGGAGATGATGCAGGCCGCCGTGGATTTTGTCGGCGGAGGCGTGCTGGCACGCTTTCCCGCCTTGCGCGTGGGTTTCCTGGAGGGCAACTGCTCCTGGGTGCCCTTCCTCCTCTGGCGGCTGGACGAGCACTACGAATGGCGACGAGAGTGGGACGCGCCCCACTTCACGATGACACCCACGGAGTACTTCAAGCGCCAGTGCTGGGTCTCAGTCGATTGCGACGAGGAGCCGGCGAAGTACACCGTGGACTGGCTGGGCGAGGGGAACATTGTCTTCTCCACGGACTATCCGCACGCCGACGCGAAATATCCCGAGGCCTCCGAGCGGTTCTTGAAGCTTCCGCTGTCCGACTCGGCCAAGCGCAAGATCATGTGGGACAACTGCGCCCGGCTGTACGGGATGGATTGAGGGAGAGGCGCGGGGGTTAGACCTGGAGCGCGCGCTCGGAGCTCCCGCAGCACCCTTACCCACGTCGCCGGATCGACGCGGCCCACGGTCCGAAGCGCCGGCCAGTCCGCCCCGAGGAAGACCCGGTCTAGCCGGCTGTGGTCCCACGGTGTGGCCTCCGCCATGGGCTCGGGCTTCTACGGCGGACACGCCATCGTCGACCTTCGCGCCGGCCATGCCGATGCGCAGCTCGCCTATCGGGATCTCTTGCAACGAACCTACGGCACCTATCTCGATCTACAGCGCGAGCACTACCGCCGGGAAACCCGTTGGGCGGACGCCCCCTTCTGGAGCCGCCGCACACGCCGTCCTATGGGCTTGCACCGCTGGTGTAAGACCGCCTCGGCTATTGGTGATCCATGCCGCGGGAGCAGCATCGGATATCATTCACCCCGTAACGCTCAGCCGGGAGGATCGGCCAATGCTCACCAACGGTCAGACCGAAGCGCGCAAGCTTCATTCCCGGTTCAAGCCCCCGATCATCGACGCGGACGGGCATGGGGGCGGAGTACGCCCCGCTCATGCGTGAGGAGTTCCGGCGCATCGGAGGTGACACGGCGGTGGAGGCTTTAGCCCGGCGCGCTCGCCAAAACGAGCTGGTGGAGCACGGGCTCCTCACCGCCGACAATTTCCGAGGCATCATGTTCACTGATGCCGGGCGCTTCTGGGACGAGGTGAACCCGGACTTCTTCAAGGGAACGGTGGTCGAGAAGCCGGCCGCCGAAGTTCCCGCCCAGGGCACATGACGTCGGCGAAGCTGCGGGTGGCACTCATTGGCACCGGCGGCACGATCTCCTCGATCGGCCGGGGGAGCCTTGACCTCTGGGAATACATGGACGCGGGCCGCAAGGCCGAGCCCGACGAGCTCCTGGTGCGGTTCCCGGAGGCCACCGAGGCCGCGGAGGTCGTCTCCGTCCGCTTCCGCTCGGTGTCCAGTCCGGCCATCGGGCCGGGCGACTGGCTCGCCCTCGACGAGGCGGTACACGACGCAGTCATCCGCGAGGCGCCACTCGACGGGGTCGTGGTCACCCACGGCACGGCGACGCTCGAGGAGACATCATACTTCCTGAACCTCACGCTCAAAGTCGATACCACCGTAGTGCTGGTCGGGTCGCAGCGGCCGGCCACCGGCCTCAGCTCGGATGCCGGGCTCAACCTCCTGAACGCGATACGCGTCGCGGGAGCACCGGAGGCGCGCGGGCTCGGCGTGCTCGTGCTCCTCAACGACGAGATCCAGGCGGCGCGCGAGGTGACCAAGGCGTCGACGCTTCGGCTCGAGACGTTCCGGAGTCCGGACCTCGGCATGCTCGGGTACGCCGACCCGGACGGTCGCGTCGCCATCTATCGGCGGCCGACGCGGCGCCACGCGCCGTCGACGGAGTTCGATGTGCGAGGCCGAACTGACCTCCCACGCGTGGACATCGCGGCGTCGTATGCCGGAGCAGATGGCGCGGCCATCCAGGCCTTCGTCGGCGCGGGCGCCCGGGGCATCGTGTCAGCGTCGCTCCCACCCGGCATGACGACACCGGCCGAGACGGACGCGCTCCAGGAGGCGCGCCGGTGCGGCGTCCTGGTCGTGCTCTCGAGCCGGGCGGGGAGCGGTCGCGTCCTGCCCCGAACCACCCTGCGCGAGCAGGGGTTCGTCGTGGCCGACAATCTCAATCCTCAGAAGGCGCGCGTGCTCGCCATGCTGGCCCTCACCCGCACGGACGACGTGGCCGAGGTCCAGCGCATGTTCGACGAGTACTGAGGCGGAGGCGACAAGCAGGCCGGGACCTAGGACGCGCGCTCTGCGCGAAGGAGTCAGGCATGGACAGAGATCGGTTCAACAACGCTCACGCGCCCGCGCTCTCGTACGCGCGCGGGCGCATCCTCTCGAGCACCGAGGACGACTTCCGCAAGCTCCGCCACGCGTGGAGCATCATCAGCCAGCACGGACCGGCGTCGATCTTCGTCTTCACGGGCCTCGAGCACGGGCTGGCGATGACGGCCGAGGAGATCCAGTGGGCGGACGATGAGCTAGCCCCGGCGATCTATCTCGACCGATTGAAGGAGCTCACCCTCCGGCACCTCGGGGGCTCGGAGGAGTTCCACGATATCGCCGTCTTCAACCGGCTGACCGGCGCCACCCTCGCCACCCATTTGACCTTGGTCCGCGCAGGCGACGTGGTGGTCGGCGCCTCGGCGAGCCACAGCCACCCGTCGGTGATTCGCGCGGCCGCCCAGGCTGGCGCTCGGTTCATCGACACGGTTGGCGTCGCCGAGTTCGCGCGTGCCCTCGAGCGCGAACCCACGGTGGCGCTCGTCGTCCTCACGCGCCTTGCCGTCACCTACGAGCTGATGTCGATCGAGGATATCCGCACGGTGGTGAAGCTCGCGCACGATAAGGGGGCGCCGGTGTATGTCGACGACGCCGGCGGCGCGCGGGTGGCCCCCGCCGCCTTCGACCACCCGCGGATGCTGGAGCTGGGGGTGGACCTGGGGGCGACCGGCCTCGACAAGTACGGCACGATCGGACCGCGCTTCGGCCTCATGGCCGGCGACAAGGCGCTGGTGGGGCGCATCCGCGCAAAGGGCTTCGAGTGCGGCCTCGAGGCGCGGCCCATGCTCTACGCCGCCGTCGTGCGCACGCTCGAGCAGTATCGTCCCGAGCGCGTCCGCGAGCTCATCGCCTCGACCCGGCGCGTCGCCGACGCCCTCCGGCCGATCCTCGGTACCCGCCTTCACCAGACGCCGACGACGGCGCAGCTCCTCGCGGATGACCTCCTGGCGATCGCCATGGAGCGGGGGGGCGTGAAGGAGCCGCCCGTCGTGCCGTACGAGGCGGCCGCCGCTTTCTGCATGATCCTCCTTCAGGATTACCGGATGCTCACGGTTCATTTCGTCGGCATGCCGCCGGGAACCGCCAACATCCTCTTCAAGTTCGTCCCCCCGGAAACGCTCGAGAGGTTTGGCGGGCCGGAGAAGTTCTCGCAGGCAGTCGACGCGGCCCTCACCAAGGTGGGCGGGCTGCTCCGCGAGCCCGAGCGCATCAAGGCCCTCCTGTTCGGCGACACCTGAAGGAGATGGAGAGAACGCCATGCTCGATCTCGTGATCCGCGGTGGACAGGTCGTGACTCCCCAGGGCGTGGGCGCCTGGGACGTCGGTGTCGAGGGCGGGCGAATTGTCGCCGTCGCTGCGCCGGGGACGCTGCCCCACGATGCCGGCCGTGTCGTCGACGCTACCGGCAAGCTCGTCATCCCGGGTGGCATCGACCCGCACGTGCACACCCATTGGCCAATCCCGGCGCGGGGCGGCGGATTCACGACCAGCGCGCCGCCCGAGCAGGTCAGCCGCGCCGCCGTCTGCGGGGGGACGACAACGCTGGTCGACTTCGCCGTCTGGGAGCCGGGCATGACGATCGCCCGGGCCATCGAGGACAAGGAGGCGGTCTGGCGCCCCGGCTACACGGATCACGCCCTTCACGTGATGCTACAGGGCGCGGTCCCCCCGGACGTCATCGATCAGATCCCGGAAGCCATCCAGGCGGGCTTCCCGAGCTTGAAGATCTTCACGACCGACGTCCGGCCCGTCGGCAAGGGTCGCATGATCCGCCTGGGCCACCTGTGGGCCATCATGGAGCAGGCGGCCAAGCACGGCGGCATCCTGGCGATCCACGGCGAAGACGACGACCTCGTCATGTACATGTACGAACGCCTGGAGCGCGAAGGCCGCACCGACATTCAGCACATGCCGCTCGTCCACAGCGTCATGTCGGAGGACATCTCGTTCCGCCGCGTGCTGCGGCTGGCGCGCTACGTCGAGGGCGTCGCCGTGTACTTCGTGCACGTGAGCGCCGGGGCGGGCGTCTCCGCCATCGCGGAGGCGCGCGCCGAGGGCCGTGCCATCTACGGCGAGACGCTGCACCACTACGCGACCTTCACCGCTGAGATGTACCAACGGCCCGACGGTGTCCTCTACCACACCTATCCCTCGCTCAAGTACGAGGAGGACCGCCAGCGCCTGTGGACCGGGCTCCGGAGCGGAACCTTGAGCACCGTGGCCACCGACGAACTGTGCACACCGCGTGCGGTGAAGGTGCGCAGCCGCCACGTGGCCGACGCCACCGGCGGCCACGTCGGCGTGGAGACACGCGTGCCGGTCATCTACACCGAGGGCGTATCCAAGCGCGGAATGTCGCTCGAGCGCTTCGTGGACGTCACCGCGACGAACGCGGCTAAGCTCCTCGGCCTCTATCCGCGGAAGGGCGTGCTCGCTCCGGGCAGCGACGCCGACATCGTCGTCTTCGATCCGACGGTGCGCCGCACACTGCGCTCCGAGGATCTCCACGGCTCCGATTACAGCGCCTGGGACGGCTGGGAGGTCCACGGCTGGCCAGCCGTGGTGACCCTACGCGGCAGGGTGGTGGTCGAGAACGGGAAGCTCAGCGGTCAAGCGGGCGACGGCCGCCGCGTTCCCGGCAAGCTGGCCGCCGCCATCCAGGATGGCCCCGCCGTGTGACGGCGCCTCACGAAGGGCCGAGGCCGGCAACAGACGGGCCGAAACCAGCGGAGGAGCGGCCCGCGCGGAGGCCTGTTGCTGCTGGAAGAGTTAGGATAGCGCCCATGCAAGTTGGCGTGACCATCCCCAATAACTGGGGTGTCGCTGATCCCCGGCAGGTCCTGGCCATGGGGCCGCTGGCCGAAGCGCTGGGCTACGACTCCGTCTGGGTCATGGATCATCTGTTGAACAGCGGCTACATTCGAGCACGCCTCGACGACAAGCCGTACTATCACCCGCTTGCCACGCTGTCCTACCTGGCGGCCACCACCAAGCGAGTCAGACTGGGCACCTCGGTGCTGGTGTTGCCGTACCACAATCCGGTGGAACTGGCCAAATACGCCGCCACCTTGGACCAGATGTCGGGTGGCCGGGTGATCCTGGGCGTCGGGGCGGGTGCGATGACGGAAGAGTTCGACGCCTTGGGCGTACCATTCCGGCAACGCGGTGCCCTCACGAACGAGGGCATGGAGATCATGAAGGAGCTGTGGACCAACCCCGATCCCCACTACCGCAGCCAGCGCTGGAACCTGGCTGGCTTCAAGTTCGCTCCCAAGCCGGTGCAGCAACCGGCGATCCCCCTCTGGGTTGGCGGTTCGAGTTCAGGCGCGCTGCGGCGCGCCGCGACCCTGGGAGATGGGTGGCACCCGACCGGTCTGTCGTCCGAGGAGTTTCGCGCGGGACGCGAGGAAGTACGCAAGCTGGCCATGGCCGCTGGCCGGGACCCAGATCTCCTGACCATGTCCATGCGCGTCGAGGTCGAAGTGGGCGGTAAGGCGTCGAGCCAGCGGGCGGCGAGTCGCGCGCGTCTGCCTGGAGACAACGCGGACCAGATGATCGCGGGTATTCGGGCCTACCAGAGCGCCGGGGTGGACCATATCGTGCTGGCCTTGAATTCAGGGGACATGGCCGGCATCACGGCACTGATGGTGGCCATTGCCCAGAAGGTCATGCCTCATCTAGGCCGTTGAGCCCTCGCCGTACAGCCAACCCGAGGTGGAAGGACCGGCGAGCACACCCGTGGTGAGGGGGTACTCACTGTGCTACCTTCGCGCTGCTGCGCGGCAGGCGCGTGCGCGGATGACCCATCCGCTGGCGGGAACCGCGAGAAAGGTGGGACCCCACGATGCTGATCGTCGACGCTCAGGTCCACATCTGGAAGAACCACAAGCCGACCAACCCGAACCACCGGCAGGTCACTGACTTCACGGCGGACGACGTGCTGAAAGAGATGGACGACGCTGGCGTCGACGCAGCGGTGATTCACCCGCCGGGATGGGATCCCGATTCCAACGCGCTCGCCGTCGAAGCCGCGCGGCAGCATCCCAATCGGCTCGCGATTCTCGGCAATTTCCCGCTCGATCGCCCTGAGAGCAGGAGCTTGGTCGACAGCTGGAAGAGCCGGCCGGGGATGCTCGGGCTGCGCTTCGCGTTGCTGCAGCCCCATCAGCAGACATGGCTGACCGATGGAACTCTGGACTGGCTGTGGCCCGCCGCCGAGCGCGCCCGACTGCCGATCGCGCTCCTCGGCCCCAATCTCCTGCAGGTCATGGGGCAGATCGCGGAACGCCATCCGGGGCTCAAGCTGATCATCGATCACTTCGGGAGACCTGACGCGGCCTGGACAAACCTTCCAGAGCTCGTCGCGGCCGCCAAGCACCGCAACGTGGCGCTGAAGGCCACGGGGGCCCCGAGCTACTCCGGCGAGCCCTATCCCTATCGCAACATCCACGGCCACATTCGGAAGCTCTACGACGCCTTCGGGCCCGAGCGAATGTTCTGGGGGACTGACATCACGCGCATGCCATGCTCGTGGCGGCAGTGCGTGACGATGTTCACGGAGGAACTGCCGTGGCTCTCGGCCAAGGACAAAGAGCTGATCATGGGGCGTGCCCTGTGCACGTGGCTCGACTGGAAGCTGCCGGCGTGACGGCGACGCCGTAGAGCGGCCCGGGCGCAGCCAGGGACCGGATGAGAGGCGATCTCTTCAGCGCGCCCGACGAGGAGGTCAGCCTGAAAGACGGCGGTCATCGCGGGATGGGGGCGAGGGCACTCCAACGCGTGGGCGGGGCCATTTCGGGGCCCCGCGCGACTAGGTAGGTCAGGAGGGGCCATGGTGGACGAGGCCGACCCCAAGGGAAACCCGATCGGAACCGAGCTGGTGTACGAGGACGAGAGCGTGCGGGTCTGGCGGATCGAGCTGGCGCCGGGCGAGAAGGCCGGATGGCACACCCACTACCTCGACTACACCTCGATTGTCGTCGAGGGAGACGTCGTCGAGCGACCGAACGCCGACGGCACGGTGGACCGGATCGAAGTTGCCCCGGGTGCGATCATGCGATGGAACCAGGGCACCTTGCGCCACGCGCTGCGCAACATCGGGACGAAGACGTTCCGCAATGTCATCGTCGAGGTGAAGGGCCGGCAAACCGGCGCCTGAACCACCCGAGAAAGGAACGAGCATGTCCCGCGAAACTCACCGAGCCCAAACGATTACTCGTCGCTCCGTACTGCGCGCCCTGGGCCTGACCGCCGCGGCGGCCGGGCTGGCCTCCGGCGCGCGGGCCGCCGCTCAGCCGACCGGCGAGGTCAAGATCGGCCTCGCGGCGGAGCCCAACACCTTCGACCCGCACCTGACCGTCGGCCGCAACACGCAGATCTTCATCGTCAACGTCTACGACGGACTGACGGCGCGCGATGCCCAAGGCACCCTGGTGCCTGCCCTCGCCGAGTCCTGGAAGCGGCTGAACCCGACCACCTGGCAGTTCGCCTTGCGCAAGGGGGTCAAGTTCCACAACGGCGACGATTTCAACGCCGATTCGGTGAAGTTCACCCTCGACCGCGCGACCAACCAGGAGACCAAGGCCACCATCAGCTCTGAGCTCAGCACGATCGCCAGCACCGAGATCGTGGACCCCTTCACGGTGAATGTGGTCACGAAGGCCCCTGACTTCCTGCTGCCCGTCCGCCTGGGCGAGCTGTACGGCCTGATGCTCGCGCCAAAGCACACGATCGCCATGGGCAAGGAGTCGATCGCCACCAAGCCGAACGGCACCGGCCCGTTCAAGCTGGTCACGTGGTCGAAGAACGACCGGCTGGTTCTCGAGGCCAACGAGAGCTACTGGCGCGGCGCGCCCAAGGTAAAGAAAATCACCGTTCGGCCGATTCTCGAAGACGCCGCCCGCATCGCCGCCCTCCAGACCGGCGAGGTGGATCTGATCTCGCCAATCCCTCACGTCAGGATCGAGGAACTCAAGCGAAACGACAAGCTGGTGATCAAGACGATCGCCGCCCCGCGCATCTTTCACGTCACCATCGATGTGCGCAAGCCGCCGTTCGACAACGTCAAGGTGCGCCAGGCTCTGAACTATGCGGTGGACGTCAACGCGATCTTGAAAAGCCTCTACTTCGGCCACGGCACCCGGCTGGCCACGGTGGTGGACAAGGGAGCGCTGGGGTACGACCCGGGAGTCCAGCCCTATCCATATGATCCGAACAAGGCGAAGGCGCTGCTGGCCGAGGCCGGCTATCCGAACGGCTTCGAGGTCGAGTTCGACAGCTTCACCGGCAGCATCGCCGACCACTCCAAGGCGGCCGAGGCGATCGTAGGCTACCTCCAGAAGGTCGGGATCAGGGCCAAGCTGAACGTCTTCGAGTTTTCCGCCTTCGGGCCGCGCCGGGTGCAGAATCGGACCGCGCCGCTTTTCATCTATAGCATCGGTAACGCCTATCTCGAGCCCTCCTGGGTGATGCGTTGGCTGACCCAGGGCGGCCTCGGCATGCACTACAAGAATGCCAAGCTCGACGAGCTGCTCACTCGGATCGAGGGGACCGACGATCCGAAGAAGCGGGCACCGCAGTACAGCGACGTCCAGAAGCTGATCAAGGACGAGGCGCCGTTCATCTTCCTCTACCAAGCCGACTCGGTGTTCGGGATGAGCACCAAGGTCGACTACACGCCGCGCCCGGACGAGACCCAGTGGCTGTATCCGCTTGGGTTGAAGGGATGACCGTAGCCTTCTAGACTTGCGCGCCTACATCGCCGGCCGGCTCGCCAGCGCGGTCCTCGTCATCTTCGGAGTGTCGGTCGTTTCGTTTCTCCTCACGTTCCTGACCGGGGATCCGGCCGAGATCATGCTGCCGCCGGGGGCCACCGCGGCGCAGATCGCGAAGTTTCGGGCCGAGTGGGGGTTCGATGACCCGCTGCCCCTTCAGTATTGGCGATTCCTGAGGCGCGCGGTCCAGGGAGACTTCGGGATCTCGCTCCGGCACGGCCAGTCGTCGCTGCCCCTGATCGCAGCGCGGCTGCCGGCCACGCTTCAGCTCACGGTGACGGCGATGCTACTGGCGATTGCCCTGGCCGTGCCGCTGGGCGTGCTGGCCGCCAGCCACCGCGGCAGCCCGATCGACCTCCTCGCCATGGGGGTGGCACTGGTCGGCCAGTCGGTCCCGAACTTCTGGCTGGCGATCATGATGATCCTGCTGTTCGCCGTTTCCTGGGGGCTACTGCCCACCTCCGGGCGCGGCGGGCTGTCGCACGTGGTGATGCCGGCCGCCGCCATCGCCATCAACCTGATGGCGCTATTGACCCGCCTGGTTCGCTCGACCATGATCGAGATGCTCTCCGAGGACTACGTCCGGACGGCGCGCGCGAAGGGGTTGCGCGAGCTGTTCGTGACGAGCCGCCACGCCCTGCCCAACGCGCTGATCCCGCTGGTCACGGTGGTGGGGTTGCAGTTTGGCTACATCCTCGGCGGGGCGGTGGTGATCGAGACGATTTTCACCTGGCCAGGCGTCGGATTGTTCACGATCCAGGCGATCCTCAACCGCGACTATCCGGTGGTCCAGGCCTCGGTGTTCATCCTGGCGACCTCAGTGGTGCTGATCAACCTGACCGTGGACTTGCTGTACGTCTGGCTCGACCCGCGCATCCGGGTGACCTAGGGCGAATGTCAGAGCCCTCCTATTCCCCGGTCGCTCGCGTCCCTCCTTCGCTGCTCGTTCCGTCCCTTCGGCTGGCCCGGCGCAGCCCACTGGCCGGCGTCGGCGCGCTGATCGTCGGCCTGGTCATCGTGGCGGCCCTCGCAGCGCCGCTGTTGGCCACCACCGATCCGATCGAGCAAGATCTGTCGGTCGCGCTGAAGCCGCCCTTCTGGCGCGACGACGGCTCAATCCGGCACCCGCTTGGCACCGACCACCTCGGGCGGGATGTCTACTCGCGACTGGTCTACGGCGCCCAGATCTCGCTGACGATCAGCGTGCTGGCGGCGCTCCTCGGCGCCGCGGTCGGGGTGGCGGCCGGACTGGTAGCGGGCTACCTCGGCGGCCGGATCGATGCCGTCATCATGCGAATCGCCGACCTGAACCTGGCGTTTCCGCTGATCCTGCTGGCGCTCGCGGTGGTGGCCCTGCTCGGCGCCAACCTGCGCAACCTGGTGATCGTGATGGCGGTCACCACGTGGATGATCTACGCCCGGGTCGTACGCGGGCTGAGCCTCGGGTTGCGCGAGCGGGAGTTCGTCCAGGCGGCGCGGGCGCTCGGGGCCCACGACACAAGAATCATCGTCCGCCACGTCCTGCCCAACGTGCTGGCGCCGGTCCTGGTGATCTGGACACTCGAGGTGGCGAGGATCATCCTGATGGAGTCGGCGCTTTCTTTCCTCGGCCTCGGCGTGCCGCCGCCGACACCAACCTGGGGCCGGATGCTGGCCGAAGGGCGCGACTACCTGACCGTGGCGGGCTGGATCGCCGTCTTCCCTGGTCTGGCGATCCTGGCGACGGTGCTGGGGATCAACTTCCTCGGCGATGGCCTGCGCGACCTGCTCGACCCGCGTCTCCGGGGGCAGATGTAGAGGACGCGGGCCCGTGACGAAGCCCGGGGGATTCAGTCATCGTCCGCACGTTCCCGATTCATGTTCGGTCCAGCCACCGCGCGGCCGAGCAAACGGTCTCACCGCGTGTTCTCCTTCACTCCCCGCGCGCCATCCTAGAGTAGCCTATTCAATCAACGCGGCGCGGAGGCCAGCGCCGGGAGGAACCGATGGATCTCGAGCTTCGCGGCTGTACCGCGGTGGTGACCGGATGCAGCGTGGGAATCGGGCGGGAGATCGCTCGCGTGCTCGCCGCTGAGGGAGTGCCAACCCTGGTGGTCGCGCGGCGTGGCGATCTCTTGAAAACTCTCCAAGACGAGATCGAGGCCGCGGGCGGCGTGCGCCCCCACGCCTTGACGATCGATCTCGCCGACCGCGCGGCGGCCGGGCGAGTCCGTGACGAGGCGCTGGCTCGGCTCGGCCACGTGGACATCCTCGTGAACAATGCCGGCGGTTCGCGACCCACCGCGGTGGACGCCCCCGACGGCGTGTGGGACGAATCGTTCGCCATCAACTTCAGCGCGGTCCGCCGGCTCACTCAAGCGCTCCTGCCCGGCATGATTGCGCGGCGTCGGGGCCGAATCATCAACGTCACCGGGACCTCGGAGCCGGCGGGCACCAACGCGGCCGGGCCGGCCAAGGCCGCCGTGCACGCGTGGGCAAAGGGACTCTCCCGCGACGTGGGCCGCCACGGCATCACCGTGAACTGCCTGGCCCCGGGGCGGATCCATAGTGAACAGATCGATCAGCGCCTGCACCCCAGCCAAGAGAGCCAGGAGCAGTTTGCCCGCCAGATTCCGCTGGGCTACTTCGGCGATCCTTGCGACATGGCCTATCTGGTGGCGTTCCTCTGCTCGCCCAAGGCGCGCTACATCACTGGGGCGCGCATCCACGTGGACGGCGGCCTCCACCGCGGAATCTGAGCTTCGGACGTCGTGAATCCCCGGTACTGGCTCGGGATCGACATCGGCGGAACCTTCACTGACTTCGCCCTCTTCGACACGCAGACCGGCGAGCTGATCGGCCTGAAGGTCCCGTCCACTCCGCCCGCGTTCTCCGAGGCGGTGGGCGTCGGTCTGGAGCAGCTCGCGGACGAGCACGGCGTCGATCTGCGCGAGATCGGCACCATCGCTCACGGCACCACCATTGCCGTGAACACGCTCATCCAGCGGACTGGCGCCAGGCTTGGTCTCCTGGTCACCGAAGGCTTTCGCGACGTGCTCGAACTACAGCGCCTGCGCCTTCCGAACCCGTTCGACCTGGACGGATCGCGCCCGCCGCCGCTGGTGCCCCGCGCCCGGGTGTTCGAAGTGCGCGAGCGGCTCCGCGCCGATGGCACGGTCGACACACCGCTCCACGGGAGAAGCGTGCAGGAGGCCGTGCGCCGTCTTGTCAGTCAGGACGTCGAAGGCCTTGTCGTCTCGCTGCTCCACGCGTATCGCAACCCCGCTCACGAGCGCCAGGTGCGGACCATCGTCGAGACGGCTGCACCCGGACTGCCGGTGAGCACGTCGGCGGACGTCTGGCCGCAGGCTCGCGAGTACGAGCGGACGGCCCTCGCCGTGCTCGACGCGTACGTGCAGCCGCAGGTCCGGCGCTATCTCGAGGGGTTCGAGCAGGTGCTCGCCGCCCGCGGCGTTCCGGCCACACCGCATGTCACCAAGTCGAACGGGGGCATCATGCCCGTGGCCGCCGCGCGCCGGCAGACGGTGGCGACGCTCCTGTCGGGGCCGGCCTCGGGGGTGATCGGCGCCGCCTACGTGGCCAGCCAGGCTGGCCTGCCCAACGTCATCACCTTGGACGTCGGGGGCACCAGCGCCGACATTGCGGTTGTCGAGGACGGGCGTCCGCGCTCGAGCACGAGCGAGCACGTCGGCGGAGTCCCGGTGATGATGCCGGTGGTGGGTGTGACGGCCATCGGCGCGGGTGGTGGCTCCGTGGCCTGGGTCGACGACGTGGGCTTGCCGAAAGTCGGCCCGCAGAGCACGGGAGCGCACCCCGGCCCCGCGTGCTACGGACGGGGCGGCAAGGACGCCACGCTCACCGACGCGTTCCTCGTGTCCGGCTTCCTCGACGCGGAGCGATTCCTGGGTGGGCGGATGCGCCTGCACCGCGCGCTGGCCGAGGAGGCGGTCGCCCGCTTCGCCGATTCGCTCGGGATGACGCCGAACGAGGCGGCCGAGAGCGTGGTCCGGGTCGCCGTCTCGAACATGTACGCGGAATTCACCAAGATTCTCTCGCGCGCCGGGGTGGACCCACGCGACTTCGCGCTGGTGGCCTTTGGTGGCGCGGGGCCGGTCGTGGGAGCGCTCCTGGCCCGCGAGGTCGGCATCCCCACCGTCTTCGTCCCCCGCTCACCGGGGACGCTCTGCGCCCTCGGCGCGATCAGCGCGGACATCGTGAACGATGCGGTGCGTAGTGTTCAGAATCAACGTCGGGGGGAGCGAGCGACGCTCGACCCCACCGCGCTGCGCGAGCCGTACGCCGCCCTCCGGGCAGAGCTCGCGGGTTGGCTCGAGCGTCATGGTGGAGGCTCGGGGCCGGCGACCTTTCGCCACGCGGCGGACATGCGCTATGTCGGGCAGTCGTACGAGATCGAGGTTCCCGTCGCGCTTGATTGGTTAGGGCCTGGCCGCGCCGGTGAGCTTCTCGCCGCGTTCCATCAGGCGCACGAGCGGGCCTTCGGGCACGCGGATCGGGAGGCCCCTGCGGAGATCGTGAACCTCCGCGTGCAGCTGCGCGCCGGGCGTCCTCGCGTGCCCCTCCGCGAGCTTCCGGTGGGCTTGGCGAGCCCAGCGCCTCGCGCGACGCGCCGGATCTGGCTCGACGGGCGACCGATTGAGGCGCGGGTCTTCGACCGCGCCGGGCTCGGCCGTGGCGCGCGCCTGGCGGGCCCGGTCATCGTCGAGCAGCCGGACACCACCGTGCTCGTGCCGACCGGCCATGTCGGCGAGATCGACCGTTTCGGCAACCTGATTCTCCGGAGGGAAGCCTGATGCGTCTCGACCCGTTGACCGTGGAGATCCTCCGGAATTACCTGCAGGGCGCCGTGGAAGAGATGGCGTACGTCGTGGAGCGGACGGCGTACACGACCTTCGTGAAGGAGACGGCGGACTTCACGTGCGGCTTGCTCACGCCGTCGGGCGAGTTCTTCGCCTATCCGATTGAGCTCGGAGTGGCCAGCTTCGGCGGCATCAACTACGCTCACACTCTGGAAGCAGTCGGGCCCCTCGAGCCCGGCGACGTCGTCATCACCAACGACCCCTACGGCTCGGCGGCGGCCGCAACCCACTTGCCGGACATTCACCTGATCCGGCCGATCTTCTGGGACGGGCGCCTGGTCGCCTATGGTGCGGGCTTCCTCCACAGCTCGGACGTGGGCGGCATGGTGCCGGCGAGCATCTCGCCGCGCGCGTCGGAGATCTTCCAGGAAGGACTGCGGCTGCCGCCCAAGAAGCTCTTCGCGCGCGGCGCGGTGAACCGGGATCTGCTCGACGTGATCCTGGCCAACTGCCGAATACCCGAGCAAAACTGGGGCGATCTCCAGGCGCTGGTGGCCGGGCTCACCACGGGCGAGCGCCGGATGCACGCGCTGATCCGGCGCTTCGGGCCCGACACCGTCGACAAGGCCATGGACGACCTGATCGACTACGCCACGCGCAAGGTCGAGGAGGTCATCCGCCGGATGCCGGCCGGCTGCTACGAGTTCTCGGACTACATCGAGGACGACGTGGTGACGGACATCCCCATTCGACTGAAGGTCGCCCTCATCATCGGCGACGGCGAGATCCACTTGGACTTCACGGGGAGTGACGTGCAGGTGGGCTCGGCCCTCAACGTGCCGACGGCCGGCCGGGTCCACCCGTTCATGGCCGTCGCCCTCGTGAACTACTTCGTCACCCGCGACCGCACCATTCCTCTGAACGCGGGCGTGCTCAAGCGCGTGCGCATGACGCTTCCTGAGGGCTCGGTGGTCAATCCAAAATTCCCGGCGGCCTGCGGCGTCCGCTACGCCACCGTGCTCCGGATCTACGACGCGGTGCTGGGCGCGCTGGCCCGTGCGGTGCCCGCGAGTATTCCCGCGGCCAGCGGGGGTCAGGGGTGCATGGTGGCCCTCTCGCTCCCGGATCCGGAGGCGGGCCGGCGCCACGTGACGGTGATCGAGCCGATGATCGGCGGAGGCGGCGGCCGGCCCGGCCGGGACGGGATCGACGGCTGCGACGCCTCACTCGGCTTTCTGAAGACGACACCCGCCGAGACCCTCGAGGCCGAGTTGCCGATCATCGTCCGAAAATTCCATCTCGTCCCGGACTCGGCCGGGCCCGGACGGTTTCGCGGCGGCTTCGCCGTGCGCCTGGACTTCCAGGTTTGTCGCCCCGAGGGCCTGGTGACTGCGCGCGGGATGGAGCGGCTGCGCTTCGCGCCCTGGGGCGTGGCCGGCGGCTCGGCCGGGGCCACGGGCAGCGCGGTGCTGAACCCGGGCACGGACGGCGAGCAGCCGCTCTCGAAGATCGACATCCTCGCGCTCGAGCCCGGCGATGTGCTGAGCGTCCGGACCCCGGGTGGCGGCGGCCACGGTGATCGGTGGGAGCGGCCCCCGGCGAAGGTCCTTGCCGACGTGGTGGCTGGACTCGTCTCCCGCGAGCACGCGCGCGTCGCCTATGGGGTGATCCTCGCCGGCGATCGCGTGGACGAGGTGGCGACGGCCGCGCTGCGCACCGCCCGTCGCGGCGAGACGCCATTGGCCGAGGCCGTGGACGCCCCCTTCGACTTCGGGCCCGCGCGCCGCGAGCACGAGCGCCGGTGGCCGCCAGGACTTCAAGACATGTTCATCGAATTGCTGATGAGCCTGCCCGCGCCCTACCGCGCGTACGTGCGCCGCACGCTCTACCCGAGGGTCGACGCGCTCGCCGCGCAACAGCCCGTCACCCCCGACGACCTCGAGCGTCTGTGGCAGGAGCTGCGCGGCTCGCTCGGCCTCGGGTGATTCGTGGCATGATTCTCGACGCTGGCTGAGACGTCCAACGGAGGAGACGAGGGATGCCACCCACCTACCGGTATGACCACATGCACCTGCGCAGCCGCGACGTGAAGACGACGGCCGCGTACTACCACCAGATGTTCGACGCGGAGATCGTGGAGTCCGTCCAGTCAGACGGCAGGCCCCGCACCGATCTCGACCTGAACGGGCTGACGATCTTCATCGCTCCGGTGGCCCCGGAGGCCGCGGTCCCGCCGGCGCCGGCGGAGCCCTACGTCGGGCTGGATCACTTTGGCCTGCGCGTGGAGGACATGGACGAGGCCGTGGCCGAGCTCAAGCGCCGGGGCGCCAGCTTCACGATGGAGCCGCGCACCATCCGTCCGGGCGTCAAGATCGCGTTCATCCAGGCGCCCGACAACGTCCGGATCGAGCTGCTCGAGCGGCGGACCCCATGAGCACCGTGGAGTGGAGCTATCACCGGAACGGCTGAATGACCTGCGCCAAGACGCAAGGGTTCCTTGCCAAGCACAAGGTCGCCGTGGCCGCCCAGACCGATGCCAAAAAAGCCACCGTCAAGGGAGACGACGCACTTGGCGTGCTGAAGGATGTGGACGAGATCTATGCGGCGAAGGGCCAGCGAGTCGTGCACATCGACTTGCGACGCCAGAAGCCACCGCGGGCCGAGTTGCTCGGCCTGTTGCTCGGGCCGACCGGCAATCTGCGGGCGCCCACGCTCAAGACGGGGCGCACGCTGATCGTCGGCTTCGACGAGGCCACCTACACGCGCGTGCTCGGTTGAAGGTCCGGCTGGGATATAGTGCGGACGGCATGACTCAGCGATCGATCTTCTACGGGTGGTGGGTGGTCGCGGCGTTCTCCGTCATGACGTTCATGTCGACGGGAGTCCGTCACGCGGTCGGGCCGTTTCTCAAGCCGATCGTCGCCGATCTCGGCCTCGATCGCGCGAGCTTCTCCGCGGTGATCGCCCTGAGCCTCTTCCTGTACGGCGTCTTCATGCCGTTAGCGGGCATGTTGCTCGACCGCTTCAGCGTGCGCGTGGTCACCCTGGCCGGCACCGTGCTGCTGGTGATCTCGCTCGTGCTGACCGCCATGGTGCGCAACGTCTGGGAGTTCGCCGCCGTGTACGGGGTGCTCGTACCGCTCGGGCTCGCCGGCACCGGGCCCGTCATCGCCTCCGGGGTGGTCGCGCGGTGGTTCAGCAAGCGCCGCGGCACGGCGCTCTCTGTGCTGGGCAGCGCGTCAATGACCGGGATGAGTCTCCTCGTTCCTGGCGTGACCTGGCTCATCCTCACCACCGGGTGGCGCACCACGTACATGCTCATCGCGGGGGGCATCCTGGCGGTCGTGCTGCCCCTGTGCCTGTGGGTGGTCCGCGACTCACCGGAGTCGCTCGGGCTGACTGCCGACGGCGGCGCCCTGAAGGCCGGTGCCAGCGCGGCTCCGGTCGAGCGCGTCACCGCCGGCGAGGCGCTGCAGACGCTCGCCTTCTGGCAGCTCGCCGGCTCGTTCTTCACCTGTGGCTTCTCGATGAGCCTGCTCTCCGCACACGGGATCCCGATGCTGACCGATCACGGTTACACACCGATGTTCGCCTCGTGGGCCCTGGGCGTGCTCGGCGGCTCGAGCATCGGGTTCACGGTGATGCTCGGCGCGCTGTCCGACCGCCTTGGTCGCCGGCCCGTGCTCGCCGCGATCTACGCCGGCCGCGTCCTCATCTTTGCCGGATTCTTCCTCATCCGCGACAACCCGGTGGCGATCCTCGCGACGGCCATCCTCGGCGGGATCACGATGGCGGGAACAGGCTCGATGACCTCAGCGCTGACTGCCGACATCTACGGACGCTTCTCGGTCAGCTCGGTCTTCGGCCTGATCTTCCTCGTGCACCAGACCGGCTCGGCCATCGGCTCGGCACTCGCCGGTATCCTGTTCGAGACGACGGGCGGCTACGGCGCCGCGTTCGCGCTGGCGTGCTTGTTCCTCGTGGGCGCGTCGATCGTGGCGCTCAATGTCGACAAGGGCGCGCGCCGGATCTGGCGCGCCGCCCCCGCGAATTAGCTAGCTCTCCGGGCGGTATTGGGACTTCCCGAAGCCGCCGACGAAGTCGGGTAGCTTCGCGTGCCCGAGCATCTGTCGTATGGCCTGCGACTCGCCGAGGTGGAACCAGTAGTGATAGGTCGTGCGGTGGAGCTTCGTACCCGGCGTCTCCGTCGAGGGCTCGCGCTTCCAGCGCTGCGTGAGCTGCGCCCCGGCGAGGATGTCGAGGTACGGATCGGCGGCGGTGGTGACGGCGCGCCACCACGCCCACGCTTGCTCGAGCGGCGGCACGCTGAGCGGCTTGCCGTAGCCGAACTGCTTCACCTCGCGCACCACCGTCGTGCCCTGGGCCCGCTCGAGCCAGTAGAGCTGCTCCTGCCACGCGAGGTGGCCGATCATCCAGGCGATCGGATTGACCGGGCCGAAGCGCCGTGCCGCCTCCTCGGCGGTCACGGCCTTAAGCCCGCGGATCCATTCGCCGCGGGAGAACCGGAGCTGCGTCACCAGCGGGTGCGGCATGCCTCAGCCCTGCCTGGTTCGACCCTCCAAGGTCGGCTTCATGACGGCGGCCGCCTGCTCGATCATCGCGCGAATGTCGCCGGCGAGCTCATGGGGTAGCAGATCGGCGATCCACACGAGCCGGCTGCGTCCCTCGCCGTCGGTGAAGACCTGCGCCGACGCGTTGTGGTGCGTGAGCCGTCCCCCCCGCGCGGACCATGCCAGCCGGCGAGCCTCGTCGTCGAGGTCGACGATCAGCTCGCGAATCACCATGCCGTTCCCGAAGGTGACCAGCCGGGCGTCTGCTTCGAGACGAGTGTCGACGACGAAGCCCGGCACCAGCCGCTGGTGGAGCGCGCCGACGTCGCGAACCGCGGCCCAGACGCTCTCGGCGCTGACCTTGAGCGGGATTTCCTTGCGGATGGAAGCCATGGGTCTGTTCCTCCTCAGGTCATCCTAGGGAGCGCGCGGCCAGGCGATCTTGGAAAATCTTGCGATCTCCTCCGGCAGTCTGGCGGAAGCTTCGAGGCGAGACTCCGGCGGCGCGATGGAACGTGCGCACGAAGTTGGAGAGGTCGGCGAATCCAACGTCGAGCGCGATGCCGGTGATCGATCGTGCGTGGTCGGCCAGCAGGCGCGCCGCGCGGCGCAGGCGGGAGCGGACCAGGTACTGGTGGGGCGTCACTCCCAGAACGTTTGCGAAGACCCGCAGGAAGTGAAACGAGCTGAGCCCGACCTCGCTCGCGGCGCGATCGAGATCGATGGGCTCGTGCGAGTGCGCGTCCATCCAGAGCGCCGCTTCCACCGCGCGACGGCGGTCGCGCGCCGGCGCGGCCCACGATTTTCGCGCCCGCCCGGAGACCACCTCGACGAAGCGGGCGACGAGCCACATGCCCACCTCGTCGAGGGCGACGTCGCTTCTCCCCTCGGCCGCCGTCTGCGCGAGCTCGCCGAGCACCATCATCTCGGGCAGCGGCGGCACCGCGCCTCTCCGCCAGACGTCCGTCCGATCGCCGATCGTTTCGACCAGCGCTGGCGCTAGGTGGAAGGAGAGACATTGGTCCCCGTGAACGTGGTCGTGGGTGCACATGTACTCGTCGCCGGGATAGCCGACCAGGATCGACCCGGCCACGAGCTCGAACGATTCACCCCGGGTGCGATACCCGAAGCTGCCGTTCCGCACGTAGGAGATGGAGAAACCCCCGTGCCGTTCGGCGAACGACGCCTCGCCGGGTGCGGCGCTACACCGGCGGTCGATCACCGAGATCGAGGCGTGACGCAATATCGTCCTGGCCGTCATCTCCCACCGAACCTGTCTCGGCCGGCGCGACCGAGCGCGCGAGTCAGGGGCCGAAGGTCAGTCCCCTGCTCTTGGTGGGACCCCGGCGCCGGAGGTTTGTGAAAAGGCGTCCGGCCGGGCTTCTTCCGAGATCTCCGGCCGCGCGGCTACTGGTCGATCCAGAGCCGGGCGATGGTCGGCGAGCCATACCCGACGGTGCCGCGCAGGACGCCGCCGGCCATGTTCCTCAGGTAAGGCTGGAAAAGCACGAAGTTGGAGCCGTGGGGCATCCACATCCGCAGCACCTGGTCGTACTCCCGGTCCACGATCCTTCTGGCAGTCGCGCGCTGCTCGGCCCGGTCGGGCGTCTGCCGGAGCTTCACAGTCAGCTCGTCGATGACCGGATCGTTGACGCGGAAGAAGTTCTTGGTGGACTTCGAGTGCATGTATACGTATGTTCGCTCGTCGAGGCCCACCGCGTGCCCGGACTGGAAGCCCCAGGCCATCCCGTCCCACTTGCCCTCGACGTATCGCCCGTAATAGCTCGTGTAGTCGAGCTTGCTGATCTTGGCGTTGATGTTGAGGTTCTTCTTGAGGTCTTGCTGGACGAGCTGCACCTGGGAGGTCATCTGCGGGAAGTATTCGTAATAGAACAGCGTCGTCTCGAAGCCGTTCGGGTGACCGGCTTCGGCCAGGAGCTTCTTGGCGTCGGCGGGACGGTACTGCCACCAGGGGCCGAGATCCTTCGCCGTGGGCTTCGCGTCCTGGTAGTAGATCCACGGCACGCCCGAGGTGACGATGCCGTGGCCCTCGTACACCGTGTCCACCTGCTTCTGGCGGTCGATGGCCATCGAGAGGGCGCGGCGGACGCGCACGTCGTTGAACGGCGGCCGATCCTGGGCCAGCGCTAGGCCGAACGGCGTGATCGAGGGTGTGAGCGCCTGCACGACGGCGGTGGGATTCGTCTTGCGAACGGCTTCCACCTCGGACGCGCCCTGCAGGGGCAGGAAATCGCTCTGGCCGGTGCGGAACGCGGCCATGCGGGTGGCAGAGTCTGGCGCCGAGAGGATGACATATTCGTCGACGTAGGGGCGACCTGTGTCGAAGTAGTCGGGGTTCCGCTGAAGCACAACGCGCACCTTGCGGGTGTGTTCCTTGAGGATGTAGGGTCCGGTGCCGATCAGCCGCTTCTTGAGATCGCCGTCCTCCTCGAGGACCTCGCGTGCAAAGATCACCGAGACGGGCTCGGCGACGTTCTGCGGGAACAGCGCATTGGGCGTCTTGAGGTGGACGCGCAGCGTGTGTGTGTCGGGCGTCTCCATGCCCTCGATTTCCTGGAAGGTGAACGCCTGCACGCCCTCCTTCGCGTAGGCCTCGAAACAGTACTTGACGTCGGCGGCGACTAGCTCGCGCCCTTTGAGCGGCGGCACGTTCTGCCACTTGACGCCCCGGCGCAGCTTGAACGTCCATTGGCGCTGGTCCGAGCTTCCCTGCCAGGACTCGGCGAGATCTCCCTTGAGGCTCAGGTCGGTGTAACCCGCCGCCTCGTCCGAAAACGCATGGCGCAGGAGGCGATTGCTGGTGAGCCCGGCAAACTGGAACAGCCCGACGGACTGGGTGAGCCGCGGGTCGATCACCGGCGGATCCCAAGCCGACGCCCGCGTGAGGACCCCGCCTCGCTTCGGCGGCTTGGGGCTGGCGGGAATCCAGTCGGGATATGGCGCCGGCTGAGCGGCCGGACGACCGCGGCTCGCGCCGACAGCCAGCGCGGTCATGCCGGCGGTGGTCCATCCCACGCGCTGCAGGAAGTCTCGCCGCGTCACAAAGGGCCGGGGGGTCGGACGGGGGTCGGTCGAAGCCATCTGGCTCTCCTTCCCTGTCGTGCGCTCCGATGAAGGGAAACCTGCGGACCCGAGAACCAACCGGTGCGGCACCGGCCACGAGTGGCCGCGAACGTCCCACACGGCACTGGCGAAGTCAAGAGGAGGTGCGGTACAGCGCCTCTCCCGCGGGAAAGGCGGGCGAGGCGTCGCCAAGGTCCCATGGCGGCCTGGGGGGCGAGAACGGCCAGCAGACGAGCCGCGCGCCGGCCAGAGAGACGCGCGCGGATGCGGATTATGCCTACGCCAGGCGGGCTCGGTGAAACGCGCGCTCGAAGCCGGGGAGCGCGCGCACCACGGTGCCGCGCTCTACCGTGAGCGAGATGCGAATGTGGCCGGGCATGCCGAAGCCGGAGCCGGGCACCGTCAGGACCCCTTCATCCGCCAGCAAGCGGACGAAGGCCACGTCGTCGTCGATGGGCGTGCGCGGGAACACGTAGAAGGCGCCCTGGGGCTTCACGCACTGGTAGCCGATGCGGATCAGGCCCTCGTACATGAGATCGCGCTTCTCGCGATAGGGCGCCACGTCGATCACCTGATCGCCCACCTCCGCCACCACCCACTGCCACAGCGCTGGCGCATTCACGAAGCCGAGCACCCTGCTGGTGAATGTGCAGGCCTCGAAGAGCGCCGCCGCCTCCGGCATGCGTGGGGAGAAGGCCAGATAGCCGATGCGCTCCCCGGGAATGGCCAGCGCCTTGGACCAGGATGTCGCCACGATCGAGCGCGCGACCAGCGGCGGCACCTCGGGCACCACGACGTCGTCGAAGACGAGAGCGCGGTAGGGCTCGTCGCTGATGAGCACGATAGGGCGGGTGGAGCGGACGAGCAGCGCTTCGATCTCGACGAACGTCGACGCGGGATAGATGACACCGCTCGGATTGTTCGGCGAGTTGACCAGGATGGCGCGCGTCCGCGGGGTGATGGCGGCGGCCAGTTTGGCGACGTCGGGGGTGAGGTCGGCCTTGGGCGGTACTACCACCAGCCTTCCCCCGTGGTTCTCGGCGTAGAAGGTGTACTCGGCGAAGAAGGGCGCCACCGTAAGGACCTCATCCCCGGGATCGAGCAGTGCCTTCAACACGGTGTTCAGCGCGGCCCCGGCGCCTACGGTCATGAGGACGTGATTCGCCGTGTACGGGAGCCCGGTGGACGCGACGAGCCGCCGTGCCACGGCTTCGCGGACCTTGGGATGGCCGGCGTTGGGCATGTAGGCGTGCAGGTGTGGCGCATCGCTCTCGAGCACGCGCCGCGCGGCGGCCAGCACGGCGGGCGGCGGCTCGATCTCTGGATTGCCCAGGGTAAAGTCGAAGACCTTGTCGACGCCGCGCTCCTGCTTGAGGCGAGCGCCCTCCTCGAACATGCGGCGGATCCACGACGCCTTGGCCAGATTGTCGGTGACGGCCCGGGAGACGATCACGGGCGAAGTCTCACCCGCGGGAGGGCAAGGCCGCCACGAAGTGGCCACTGATCAGGGGTTCCCCCTTCTGGTTGACGGCCTCGAGCTCACCCTCGACGAGCTTCTCGCCGCCCTGCTCGAGCTTGCGGGTGACACGGCCCCGGCAGACGATGTCGTCACCCGGCCAGGCGCGGGTGGCAAAGCGCACCTTGTAGCGTCGGACGTTGGGCCGGCCCGCGAACGACGTGATCACGCGGCTCAGGATGCCCGCGTTGAGCATGCCCATCGCGAACACGGTCGGATTGCCAGACGCCTCGGCGAACGTCTGATCGTGGTGGATCGGGTTGAAGTCGCCCGACGCGCCCGCATACTTCACAAAGTCGGTCCGCGTGAGCTTCTCCACGCGCACCTCCGGCAAAGCCTCCCCTTCCTTCACGTCTTCCCAGTATCGCTTGGCCGTGGCCATGGTGCTTCCTCCGTGCCCCTCAGTCCTTGACGACCTGGCCAGTCTCGATGGTGACCGAACGCGCGCGGGCCACCAAGATCCCCTGCTGGTTGCGGTACTCGGTCTCGGTCACCGCGAAGTTCATGTTCCCGCCACGCTTGCCCGGCTTTTCGTACACGTCCACCACCGTGCTCACGGCCGTGAGCACGTCGCCCGCGTGGATCGGCGCGAGGAACTCGTATTCCTGCTCGCCGTGCAGGACCCGCTTGAGGTCGAAGGGCACGCGTGGCCGCCCGCGCCCATCGTCCCAGTGAGTGGCGGTCTGCAAGAACGTCACCGGCGGCATGATCCCGCCGGCCTCGCGCTCGGCGTATGCCTCGTCGAAGTAGAGCGGGTCGTCGTCTTTGATCGCCCGGGCGAACTCCCGGATCTTCCCGCGCTCCACGTGCATGGTCACGGGTTCGCCCTTACTGCCGATGAAGCTCTGGTCGACCGCCATTTGGTCTCTCCCTGTTTCGTCGCGACCTCGAATCGCTCGATGATACCCGACTCACGACCTCGACTTGGCTTCGCCGCGCGCGGCGGCTTGCGCATGCCGGCGTCACGACAGGGCCCGAACCGGCTATTCTGTGGGGATCTGACCGAGAGCGATCAATACGGGGAGGCCCGATGACCTTCGGCGTCTGGATTGCCAACCGCGGTGAGCGGACGTGATCGTGGAGGACCCCTTCCTGCGCGGAAGCTCGGCCCCCAGGATGGCGGTACACCGGAGCGGCAGCGGGCCGGACGTCGTCCTCTTTCACGGTGGCATGGGGTCGTGGAAGCACTGGATCCGAAACATCGAACCGCTCGCCTCGCGCTTCACCGTGCATGCGCTCGATCACCCGTCGTACGGCGCCTCGGCGTCCGTCCCGCGCGAGACGACCGGAGCGGCGTACCTCGATCTCGCGCATGAACTGTTCGTCGAGATGTTCCCGGGCGATGGCCCGCTCCGATTTGCCGGGTTCTCGTTCGGGGGGGCCATCGCGGCAAACCTGGCCCGGCGGCTAGCCCCGCGGGTGACCCATCTGGCCCTGATCTCGCCCGCTGGCTTCCGCACCCGCCGCTTCGGCGACCGGCCGACCCGGAGCTACAAGGAGGCGGCCGGCGACGAGAAGCTGTTCCGCGAGATCTGCCGCCACAATCTGCTGGTCAACATGCTCAGCGATCCCGCCAGTGTCAGCGAGGACACGGTCGACATCCAGGTCGACTGCGTGCGTCGCGCACGCTTCAACAGCCGTAAGGTAAGCGGCGGCGGGACCCTCCTGGACGATCTCGCTTGGCTCAACTGTCGGATCCGGCTGCTCTGGGGTGAGCGCGACGATTCCCCGTTTCGGCCCGCCGATCTGCTAATCGGCGAGATCCGCGAGGCCGTCCGCCCCCTCGACCTGCACCGAATTCCCGGAGCCGGCCACTGGTCGGCGTACGAGAACGCCTCCGCAGTCAATCGTCTGATGCTGGAGTTCTTCTCGAGCTAATCTAGCTGATACAGGAAGGGACAAGGATGATCACCAAGTTCGACAGCCTGTACGCCGGCCACGTGGACATGGACGACATCGGCTACGGCGGCTCCGCCGTGAACAGCCGCCTGTACCCGAACGAGCACCTCGTCACTGCCTTCGAGAAGGCACGCGGCCTCGCCCGGCTGCTCGACCGGTGCGGGTACGACACCTTCTGGCTCGCCGAGCACCACTTCCAGCGGGAAGGTTACGAATGCATCCCGAACGTCCTGCTGCTGGCGCTGGATCTCGCGCACCAGACCAAGCGGCTCAAGATGGGGTGCGGCTTCAACATCACGCCGATGTGGCACCCCTTGCGCCTGGCCGAGGATTTCGCGGCAGTGGACGTGCTGACCGGCGGCCGCGTCATCTTCGGGGTCGGGCGCGGGTACCATACCCGCGAGGTCGACACCTTCGGGGCTCCGCTGCTCGACCAGGCCGCCAACCGCGAGCTCTTCGAGGAGCAGGTCGAGATCATCTTCAAGGCGTTCAACAACGCCGCCTTCTCCCACCAGGGCAAGCACTACACCATTCCCGCCCGCGTCCCTTATCGCGGCTACGATCTCGAGGACCTCACCCTGGTGCCGCGACCCGTCCACCCCGTGGAGTGCTGGCAGCCCATCCAGAGCGCCACCCGGCGCGGACTCGACTTCATGGCCAAGTACGGCATCAAGGGGCTCATCGGAGGCGGCGTGGCGGAGGGCGGCGCCATGCGCGGCGTCATCGAGGCGTACCGCGACGCGCTTCGCCGCGCCGGGCGCGAGACGGAGCTTGGCGAGGGGCTCGCGGTCGGATTCCATTTCCAGCTCGCCGAGACGCAGGAGTCGGCCATCAAGGCCGCCGCCGGCTACTTCGAGGAGAACCTCAAGATGTTTGGCCCGCTGCGCCTGGTCCGCTCGCTCTCCGACGAGCAGATCGCCGCGATGGCCGATCCGAAGCGAGCGCCGCACGCCGGCCTGCCCACGATCGAGGGCGCCGCCCGGAGCGGCGCCTACCTCTGTGGCCCTCCCGCACAGATCATCGACACGCTGCTGCGCCTGGAGGAACAGTACCCGGGGCTCGAGCGCGTGTCGGTCAGCCACCCCATGGGCGCGTCGGAAGCGATGATGCTAGAGCAGCTCGAATGGTTCGCCGCCGAGGTCATGCCGGCATTCACGCGGCGCGCCCAGGTCGCGCAGCGCTGAGGCCAGGCCTCATCACGGGTTCTTTACTGATCGTCCGATGATCGGCGGGCTGTCCACGAGCACTGGCGCCGGTCTATAATAGCGGCATGCAGGTGCGTCTGGCTCGGAGCGTCGAAGCCTCCCGCCGCTCGGCGAGCTCGCCGATGACCGTCGACGAGTTCCTCGCGCGCTTTCCCGAGGTGCCGCGCGAGCTCGGCGACGAGTCCATCCTGCGCGCCTATGTGGACGCCTTCGGCCCGCAGCTCCGCGTGGCGCAGAAGCCATCGCCCTGCATGGGCAACGGCGGTGACGCCGAGCATGTGTTCTACACCCGGCTCGTGAACGACCTCGCCATCTACGCGATCGGTCTCGCGAAGCGCGACCGCACCTTGGCGCGGCTCTCGGCCACCCTCGAGCAGTACCTCCAGCAGCCCGCCACCTTTGCCTGCTCGCTCGTTCCCCGCCGCGCCCCCGGCGCCCCCCGATCCGGCTGCGCTTGACCGGCGGCGCGAGAATCGGTAGCCGCTAGCCGCCGAAACGCCCGCGCTTTCACTGGCTCCAGCGTGCGGGATGCGCCAGATAGGGCCATTGAGGAACATCGATCCCTCGAACTTCAGGAAGGCTGGGGCGGCGTTCGAAATCCAGTAGTGGACATCGGGCGGGTCCTTACCGGCCACGGTGGCCAGGGCACCCATGAGCCCGGGAACCTCGAGCTTCATCAGGTAGCGAGTGGCGGAACGCGCCACACTGCCGACGAGAAACGCATTCTCCCCAGCGGGAATCAGCTCCAGACGGAGAAACCGAGGCTTTGGTGAGAAGGCGAGCAGATGCCCCGACCCTCGGCGGCCGGAGAGGTGGCGAATCAAGAGCGAGCCCATCCCGTTGTAGAGGTCGGCCGGCATTTCCACGCGTCCCTCGTGACGCTCGTCCTTGTCCTTCGCGTGCTCCCGGTAGCGCACCTGATAGTGGCCGCTGCCCCGGTCGAACGCGACCTCCATGTCGTCCGGGAACGTTGGGCCTCGCTGGGTGAGTCGGTACGAGACGAGGCGAAACACCTTGTCTTGGGTGAACACCACGACCTCATCGTGGAGCGAACCATCCTTGAAGCGGAAAGTCAGTCGGCTCTCGACGCTGTGCCGTTTGACCGTTTGGATCAGCTCACCATCCGCCAGGACCTCTCCCCCGAAGGACGACAAGGCGACGAGGCCGTAGGTGGGACCTTCGGTCCATCGCACGGCGATGGGTTCGGCCCCCGCTGGCACGGCCAGCCAGGTCGCCCAGGAAAGGATGAAGGCCGTGGCTAGTCGGCGCATCGTGAGCTTGTGGACTGCAAGAATGGCGCCGGGCGCAGCAGCTACAACGGTCGGAGCTAGTAGAGGTGACAGGCAACCATGTGATCGGGCGAGATCTCCCTTTCCTCCGGCTCGACCTCCGCGCACTGGGGCATGGCGAAGGGACAGCGGGGATGGAAGCGGCACCCCGAGGGTGGGTTGATCGGGGATGGGACTTCTCCCGGAAGGATAATCTCGTCGCGTGCGACGTCAGGGTGGGCCGGCAGCGCGGCCGAGAAGAGCGCCTTGGTGTACGGGTGCAGCGGGTTCTTGAACAGCTCCTTCGTCCTGGTCCGTTCCACGATCTTGCCCAGGTACATGACCGCTACCTCGTGGGCCATGTAACGGGTCGTCGCCAGGTGGTGGGCGATGAGCAGATAGCTCACCTGGTACTGCTTCTGGAGATCCACGAGCAGGTTCATGATCTGCGCCCGGATGGACACATCCAGGGCCGAGACCGGCTCGTCCAGGATGATGAGCTTCGGGCTCGATACCAGGGCGCTGGCCACGGCGATGCGCTGGCGCTGCCCACCGCTGAACTCGTGCGGGTAGAGGTCGGCCTGCTGGGGGCGCAGGCCGACGCGCTCGAGAATCTCTGCGACCCGCTCTTTGACAACGTGTGAGGACACCTGCCGGTTGATCACCAGCGGCTCCGCCACGATGTCCCGCACCCGCATGCGAGGGCTTAGGGAGGACCAGGGGTCCTGGAAGACCGCCTGGACCGTCGTCCGGTACTCCCTCAGGGCATCACTGGTCAACGCATGGACGTCGTTCCCATCGACGAACACCTGGCCCGCGGTCGGCTGCTCCAGGCGCAGGATAAGCTTGGCCGTGGTGGTCTTGCCACAGCCCGACTCGCCCACCAGGGCGAGCGTCTCGCCCTGCCGGATCGAGAAGCTGATGCCATCCACCGCCTTGACCCATCCGACGACGGTCATCCAGAGCACGCCCTCGGTGACGGGAAAGTGCTTCTTCAGCCCCTGGGCCTCGAGGACGGGCTTCACGTCCATTCGCGTTCCAGCCTCCAGCAGTTGGCGGTATGGCCGTCGGCCACCGTGAACGACGGAGGATAGTCGCGCCGGCAACGATCCTCGGCATAGGGGCAGCGGGCGGCAAAACTGCACCCGGGCGGCACGTCCCAGAGCGGGGGAGGCTGGCCGCTGATCGAATAGAGCCGCTCGACGTCCTCGTCCATGCTGGGCACCGAGCTCAACAGGGCCTGGGTATACGGATGGGACGGGCGATTGAAAATATCGCGCACCGGTCCGGTCTCGACGACCCGGCCGGCATACATGACCATGACCCGGTCGCACATCTTGGCCACGATGCCGAAGTCGTGCGTGATGAAGATCAGCGAGAGATTGGTCTCTTCCTGGATCTCGCGGAGCAGGCGCAAGTATTGCGCCTGGATGGTCACGTCCAGGGAGGTCGTGGGCTCATCGGCGATGATGACGTGCGGCTCGCAGGAGATGGCGATGGCGCCCACCACGCGCTGCTTCATCCCGCCACTCATCTGGTGGGGGTAGTCTCGCGCCCGGCGCTCGGGGGCTGCCACCCGCACCTGCTTCAAACTATCGATCGCCCGCTGCACCAGCGAGCGGCGACCGTCGTGATGGTGGATCTTGATGGCTTCGATCAACTGGTTGCCGATGGTGAAGACCGGATTGAGGGAGGTCTGCGGATCTTGAAGGATCATGGAGATGCGCCGGCCCCGTATGTTGCGCATCTCGCGCTCGCTCTTCTCGAGGAGGTTTTCTCCTTCGAGCCGGATGGTTCCCTTGACGATCCGGGCGGCGGGCCGGGGCACCAGCCTCAACAAGGACAGGGCGGTCATGGTCTTCCCGCACCCCGACTCGCCCACGATCCCCAACGCTTCTCCCGAGCGCAGGGAGAAGCTCACGCCGTCCACGGCCTTCACGACCCCCCAGCGGCTGAAGCAGTAGGTGTGAAGGTCCTCGACTTCCAGGATGACGTCGCCGATTCGTCTCATAGTATGGGGGGCCTCGAAAGGGCCCCCCAAGCCCCCGGGCGCTCGAGGTGCCCCAGCGCGGCTGGGGCACCCCTCGAGTCTGCGCGAGGTTGGGAGGGCCGACTGTGCGTTCTATGCCCTCGCGTTACTTCGCGGCCTTGATGAGATGGAAGTGGGTCGACCGCCCGGCGGCGATGCCCGGGTAAACCCACTCGCCGACCACCTTGGGGTTGGCGATGACCTCGTTTCTGAACCAGAAGAGCGGGATGTCTGCGAACTCATCGAAGAGATGGTCGCCGATCGCCCGGGCCAGACGCTGGCGCTCCTTGGGGTCCACGGCCAGGGTCAGCGCGTTGTAGGTCTTGTCGATGAACTCGTTCTCGTAGTTGTGTCCCGCGCTCTTGCTCCAGTAGCTGGTCCGGATCCACTCCTCCGAGGGCCTCCAGGAGATGATGTTCGGCCAGATGCAGCACTGGATCGTCTTCTTGCGGAACATCTCGCGCACTTTGGCCCAGTCGAGGACCTCGATCTCGGTCTCGATGCCCACGTCCTTGTAGTAGATGCCCAGGGCCTCGGCGACCTGCGGGCCCTCCGACTCCCCGGGTTCGGTGAAGGCCAGGATCTTGAACTTGAGAGCCCCTGGGCCGTAGCCGGCCTCTTTCAGGAGGGCCTTGGCCTTCGCGGGGTTGTAGCCGTACATCTGATCGAACCGGTGGGGCCACTCCGGGTTCCAGCCTTCTGACTTCTCGGTCCAGCCGGTCACGTACGTGAGGGTCCCCTTGCCGGCAAACACCGTGTTGAGGAGCTCCTTCCGGTTGACCGCCATGTTCAGAGCCTGCCGCACCGGCTTCTTGGTCCAGGCCACATCGGGCTTGAAGGCCGGGTCCCCGGGTAAGTAGTACTGGCCGCCCAGGTACACCGTCATCCAGTCCACGGAGAACGACGACGAGAAGATCCTCATGCCCTTCTTGAGAGCGTCCTTCTGCAGTTCGCGGGGCAGGTCGGCGATGTGGGCCTCGCCGGACAGCACCAATGCGAGCCGCGTCGCCTCTTCGCGGGCCAGCCGGAACTCCAGCTCCTTAAAGGCCGGCTTCTCGCCGCGCCAGTGGTTGTCCACTCGCTCGAAGGTGATGGACAGCCCGGGGCTCCGCCCGACATACCGATAGGAGCCAGTACCCGCCGGCCGCTTGTCGAGTCCCTCGATCCCTTCCTTGTCCCACTGCGCCTTGCTGACGATCCGGAGATCGCCGGCGCGGGATGCCGCGTACGGCATAGTGGTCGACGGACGCTTCATGCGGAACACGACCTGGTGGTCGTTGATGATCTTCACTTCCTCGACATTGCGCCAGAACGGGGCCAGAGTCGCCGTCGCCTCCGTGCGCAGCATGAACGCGTGGGAGTGGACGACGTCTTTGGCCGTGAACTGGCCGTACCCGAAGTGGAACGGCACGCCCTTGCGCAAAAAGAACGTCCATTCCTTGTAGTCGGCGCTGGGCTGCCACTTCTCCGCCAGACGGGGAATATACTCACCGGTCTTGGGATCCACATCGAGCAAGGTTTCCAAGAACGGGTCGTACTGAAGATGGTCGGGGCGGGCAATGGTCCAGAAGCGGTTACTCTCATCAAAGCCGGCCGAGGCGAATACCAGCTTCTGGGTCTTCGCCTCCTGAGCCGATCCGGGGGCCACCGTGGCCGCCACGATCGATGCCAGCGCCGCCAGCAACGCCAGGGAAGCGAGCCTCTTCAGCGGGAGCCGCGACAACGGGTCGCATCTCATCGAGCACCTCCTCGGTATCTACGTTCCATCCATGCCGAAGGCCCTGATATGCCTCCAGTCCCCCAACGTTCGAAGCGCCCCGGGGGATCCCCGGCGCTCCTCACCGCCGCCTCGCTCTTACACGTTCCTGAGCTTGGGGTCCAGGTGATCCCGGAGCCAGTCTCCTAACAGATTGAGGGCGAGCACCGTCAACATGATCGCCAGGCCGGGGAACATTGAGACCCACCAGGCGGTGACGATCAGCTCTCGCCCATCCGCGATCATGAGTCCCCACGCCGGGGTGGGACGGGGAAGCCCCGCCCCCAGGAAGCTCAGCGTGGACTCGAGCAGAATGACATATCCCACCTGGAGCGTGGCCAGGACGACCAGGGAGTTGACGACGTTGGGGAAGATGTAGCGACTCATGATGCGGGTGTGGGAGGCGCCGGCCACCCGGGCCCTCGCGATGAAATCCCGCTCCTTGATGCTCAGGGTCTCCCCGCGGACCAGCCTGGCGTAGCGCGCCCACAAGAACACCACCACGACGGTGATCACCGTCCCGAAACTGGGGCCGATCGCCGCAACCAGCACCAGCGCCACCAGAATTGTGGGAAAGGACAGCGAGATGTCCACCAGACGCATGATCACCGCGTCCACTCGACCTCCGAAGTACCCCGACATCAGCCCCAGGGCGGTGCCCACGATGCCACCGACGACGATCGCCGCCAGGGACACCATGAGCGACACCCGGGCGCCGTAGATGATCCGGCTCAGGATGTCACGTCCGAGCTTGTCGGTCCCCAGAGGATAGTTGATGGAGCCACCCTCCTGCCAGACCGGTGGCTTCAGCCGATTGCCCAGCGACCCCTTCAACGGGTCGTACGGCGCGACCAGCGGCGCGAACACCGCGGGGATCACGAGGAGGAACGTGAGCAGGATCAGCGGCACCACGGGATACCGTTTGGCTTGACGCATCGCCCGCGCAACCCTGGGCGGCGCATACCAGGGAAGCGTTCTCGCTGTCACCGTTGCCATAATCCAGCCCCTTTCTCGCTCGCTGATCTCCCCTACTGATACCGGATGCGTGGATCGAGATAGGCGTAGAGGATGTCGACCGCCAGATTGGTCAGAATGTAGATCGTGGCAAAGACGATCACCACGGCCTGGACGACCTGGAAGTCCCGGGCCCGCACGGCATCCACCGCCAGCAACCCGGTTCCCGGCCAGGAGAATACGCTTTCGGTCACCACCGCCCCGGTCATCAGGCCACCGGCGATGATCGCGAAGACGGTCAGGGGGGCGATCGCCGCGTTGCGCAAACAGTGCTTCCAGATCACCTTCCACTCGGCGAGCCCCTTGATGCGGGTCAACTTCACGAACTCGCTGTCCAGTACATCCAGCATGGACGACCGGAGCAGCCGCATGACGACGGCAACCTGGAACCAACCGAGCGTGATGGCGGGGAGGATCATGTACTGGATCCCCCCTCGACCCGAGGTCGGGAACCACCCCAGGTGCACCGCGAAGATCCACATCAGCACGATCCCCAACCAGAAGGGGGGCAAGGACTGGCCGAGCAGGGCGATGATCTTCGCGCCGGAGTCCCAGCCGGTGCCTTTCATGACGGCGGCCAGCACACCGATGGGCAACGCAATGAGGGCGCTGATGACCAGAGCGAAGCCGGCCAGCTGGAGGGTCGCCGGCAAGCGTTGCCACACCAAGCCCATGGCCGAGTGGCCGTGCCACTTCCAGGAATTCCCGAAGTCGCCGCGCACGGCCTTGCTGAGGAAGATGAAGTACTGGGTGTAGAGCGGCTTATCCAGTCCCCAGTGCTTCGAGACCCGTTCGTACTCCTCGGGCCCTGCCTCCAGCGGCAACATCACATCGAGCGGGTTGCCGGTGACGCGGGCCAGACTGAACACGGCGAGGCTCATGACCCATATGGCCAGTAGGGACTGTAGAAAACGCTTCGCCACGTACCGCTGCATCGGGCCCTCCCCCATTGGAGGACATCGCTCGCCAACCCTATTGCGCGTTGCAACCGCCAGGGTACTACGGTGATGCTCGACCGCTACGTGATGACTACGGTGAAGCTCCACCGCTGCGTGATCCGACCCGCTGGAGGTCCCCCCCTCCCGTGGACGGTAGGCCGGAGGGTGGCGTCAACGTGCCATGGGCCTCGTCCGAGTTCAAGGCCGATCTCACCGCCGGAGACCGGTGCCCGACCCCCCGGTCAAAAGGCGGGGCCCGACGGTGGCCTCAGCCCGGGGAGACCCCTACTCCCTCGCGCCGCTGTTGTTCCGCCGTCGAGCGCGGCAACGGCTTGAGGGCGCCACGGGCGACCCCGAGACGCTGATAGTCCCGCGCCCGCTGGGCCAGGTGGCGACGGAAGTAGATCAGCCCCACGTCCAGCGGACCGAGCTTCTGGGGTGCCTCCAGATTGAGCCGGTCGCGCTTGAACACGACCAGATCTTCCTTCTCATTGGTGGCCACGATGACGGCCGGCTTCCGGTAGCCGTAGTACCACAGCGCTTGCCACGCCGCCAGCAGCACCGTTCGCGGCCGTCGCACGACGGTGAATGTCCACACGCGGGTTTCGTGCTCGGTGACGGGCACCATCCAGCGGAGGTGAATGCTGGCGCCGATCATCACTCGGATTTTGCTCGGCAGTTCGACGTTGTGCTGGACGCCGCGGTAGCGCGGCAGCGGCGGCTCGCCCCCACGGAAGCGCAGACCGCCGGGGAGGCGGCGCCACCACGCGTGCCGCGGCCACGTCGCACCGAGGCCGGGATAGTAGGCCTGACCGAAGTGCGGTGCGGCCCAGGCCGCGTTCACCCAGGTCTCGCCCTCGCTCGTGATCTTCACGCCACCGGTGTAGACGGGCTTGGCGCGAAAGAACCCGAGCCGGAAATTGACCAAGCGCCAGAAGTTGGTCCCCCGGTGGAGGTAGAACTCGTGGAAGTCGATGCCCTGCGCCATCGGCTCGGTCCAGTTCGCTTCCCACACCTTCACGCGGGTATAGCGGCGGCCGGTGAGTTCCGGGTCGGACAGCTCCGCCGGCAGATCATCGTCGAGGGGCACCGGCGGCGTCTCGCCCATCCACACGAAGACGATGCCCATCCGCTCTTCGGTCGGATAGGCGCGGGCGCGCAGCTTGGCGGTAAAGGGCGAGTCCGGACGCTCGATGAGGCCGGCCACGCACTGCCCGGTGCCGTCAAAGGTGTAGCCGTGGTACGGGCAGGTCACGGTGCCTTTGAACTCACACGCGCCCAGCGACAGGCGCGCCCCTCGGTGCGGACACCAGTCGCTCAGGACAGCGACCCGTCCCGCCTTGTCGCGAAAGAAGACGAGATCGTCACCGAGCATCTTCAGGTACACGGGTTTGGCGCGCACCTGGCGCGCCTCGAGGCCGGGGTACCAGTACTCGCGGAACCCCAACTTCGGGCAGTAGTCGAAGGGGCCGATCTGAGAGGCACCGTAGGCCTCATTCACCGTGCTCTCAGCGTGGCGCGGTTCGCCGTTGATGCGGCCGATGCTGTCCGCCATGACTGCGCCTCCTCCGAGACTTGTGCGACCCGGGGAAATCGTAGCGCTGCCCGCGCGCCAAATCCATGCCGGATTCGACGCCTTTGACAACGGAGGCGCACGGACGTACGGTTGCCCCACCGAACGAGTCGGACGCGGATTGGCTGGACGCGCTCTCCTTCACCAGGCTCGCCGTGGTCACCACGCGCAATCGCTCAGGGAGGTAGGACATGGCGCACGGCAATTTCAAGGTCCTCGACAGCGACATCCACATCATCGAGCCACCCGACCTGTGGCCACGGTACATCGATCCGGCCTTCCGGGACCGCGCTCCGTTCGGCCTCACGGAGGACGCCGGCGACCTGCGCCTCGCCCTCGACGGCAAAGCCTGGGGCCGAGTGGCCAGCGACGCGGATCGCAGCCGCCGGCGTCAGGGGCGCAACTACGCCCTCAATCAGGAGCGCTGGCGGCCCTTCCAGGAACGGGGGTGGACGTCCAAGGTCCAGCTCGAGGCGATGGACATCGAGGGCATCGACGTCGCTGTGGTCTACCCCTCGCGTGGGCTGTTCGCTCTGACCATTCCGGACATGGACCCGCGACTGGCCGCCGCGATGGCGCGCGCGTACAACGACTGGCTCCACGAGTTTTGCCAGGAGAATCCCGGGCGCTTGCTCGGCGCCGGTATGATCTCTCCGTTCGACGTCGACGATGCCGTGGCGGAGGCCCGGCGGTGCGTGAGGGAGTTCGGCTTCCGAGGTGTGTTCCTGCGGCCGAACGAGGTCAACGGTCGGAACTGGCACGATCCCTACTACGAGCCGCTCTGGGCCACCCTCGAGGAGCTCGAAGTTCCCCTGGGATTCCACGAGGGGTCGGGCTCCCAGCTGCGGCAGGTCGGGGAGCAGTTCGGCGCCAACACGCTGCTGAAGCACGTATATTCCCATCCGGTCGAGCAGATGCTCGCCGTGGGTGCCTTCTGCGCGGGCGGCATCCTGGAGCGCCATCCGAGACTGCGCGTGGCGTTTCTCGAAGGCAACTGCAGCTGGGCGCCCTTCCTGCTCTGGCGCATGGACGAGCACTGGGAGTGGCTGGGCGATGTCTATGCCCGAGAGCTGACGATGGCCCCCAGCGCGTACTTCAAGCGGCAGTGCTTCGTGTCGGTGGAGTGCGACGAAGAGCCGGTGAAACACGTCATCGAGGCCATCGGCGATGACCGGATCGTCTTCTCGACCGATTTTCCGCACGGCGACTCGAAGTTCCCGCGGGCGGTGGAGTCGTTCCTCCAGCTGCCGATCTCGGAGCAGAGCAAGAGCAAGATCCTCTGGGACAATTGCGCGGCGTACTACGGGCTCCCCGCCTGACCGCGACATCCGGATGATGGGCAGGGGCGCGGTCCGCCGACGGTTCCGCTCGCCCCGGAAAGGAGAGTGGGCATGGCGGTGCTGGTGATCGGCGGTACGGGGTTCATCGGTCCACGGCTCATCCGGCGATTGATCGAGCGCGGTGAAACGGTGGCCTGCATGGATCTGAACCCAGGAACGGCGTCGCCGTTTGCGGATATGCCGAGCCAGGCGACGGTGGTCCGCGGTGACGTCACCCGGTTCGGCGACGTGATGCGGACCGTGCTCGAGGTGAAGCCGGATCGGCTCATCAATCTGGCCTATGGGCTCGGGGCGGGCGAGGGGAACCCGCATCAAGTCATGCGCCTCGATGTCCTCGGGATGGACAACTGCTTCGAGGCCGCGCGCCTGGGCGGCGTCAGGCGCGTGGTGTATGCCAGCTCGATCGCGGTGAGCGGGCAACAGAGTCACTTCGGTGACCGACCGGCCACCGAGGACGACGCGACATACGGCACCAGCCAGTACGCGGTGCACAAGATCTTCAACGAGTTCCAGGCGAGGAAGTACATCAAGAACTACGCGATGTCGATCACGGGGGTGCGCCCGGCCAACGTCACCGGCCCGGACAAGGTTCGGGGCTCGACCGATCACGTGCAGCTCATGACTGAGGCGGCCCGCGGCAAGCCGGTGCATCTGCCCCGGAAGGGCCTCATGCGTCTGCTCATTCACGTGGAGGACATCGCGGAGGTCTTTGCCCGGGTGCTGCTGGCCGACGCGCCGCAATACGACCTCTACAACTCCGGCGGGATCCCGGTGAGCCTCGGCGAGCTGGCCGACATCGTGCGCGAGTTTCTCCCCGCCGCCCAGATCACCTTCGAGAAGGACGGCGGCCGCGAGGAATCCGGCAACTACCTGGTCGACTGTAGCCGCCTGTGCAAGGAGTTCGGGATCGAGTATCCGCCGCTGCGGACGCGAGTGCTGGAGATCATCAACGATGTGCGACGCGAGGAGGGGCTGCCCCTCGCGTCTTCCTAAGCGGCTTCGATTCACCCGAGGAGGTGCGCCATGGTCACGGAGAAACTCATCTCGGCTGATTCCCACATCGTCGAGCCACCGGACCTGTACACGGGCCGCATCGAGCCCAGGTTCAGGGACCGGGCGCCTCGGATGGAGCGGATGAAAACCCCCACGGGCCGCGCGTACGACGCGTGGTTCCTCGACGGGCAGCAGGTCGGCACCCTGGGCGCGGTGATGCAGGCGGGACAACGGTTCGAGGACCCCTCTCAGATCGATTTCCTCGGCATGTGGGAAGACGTCAGGCTGGCGGCCTACGACCCGCAGGCCATGATCAAAGAGAACGAGATGGACGGTGTGTGGGGGGCCTGCCTGCAGCCGAGCCAGGGCCTCTTCTGGTACCGCATCCCGGACAGCGCCCTGCTCTCCGCCATTTGCCGCGTGTACAACGACTGGATCGCGGACTTCTGCAAGCCCTCTCCCGATCGCCTCAAGGGCATCGCCATGCTCAACGTGGACGATGTCGAGGACGCCTCGCAGGAGCTGGAACGCTGCGCGAAGCTCGGGCTGGTCGGGGCGTTCATCCCGGTCAGTCCGCTGGCCGATCGGCCCTATCGCCACCCGATCTACGAGCGCCTGTGGTGGACCGCGCAAGACGTCGGGCTGCCGCTGCTCCTGCACATCGGAACGCCGCGGGGTGGCGTCCCGGGCTGCGAGTTCACCATGAACCTCAGCGAGCTCACCGGGGCGGGCCGTTCCACCACGGACTATTGGGTGCGCTACTCGCTGTCCGCCATGATCTTCGCGGGGGTCTTCGATCGGTATCCTCGGTTGAGGGTCGGTTCCGTCGAGCATGAGATGGCGTGGATCCCTCACTGGCTGAAGCAAATGGACTTCACGTATCGCGAGCGGCCGGTGTTCACCAAGGGATGGAAGTCCAAGGAGGGACTCCTCCCCAGCGACTGCTGGCGCCGCAACATGTTCGTGGAATTCATGGAGGACGACCTGGGCGTCCAGCTGCGCGACGCCATCGGCGTCGACAACATGCTGTGGGGGAGCGACTTCCCCCACGCCGAGTCGACCTGGCCGAAGTCCAGGGAGTTCTTGGATCGCATCTTCGCCGGGACGCCCCCCCAGGTCCTGCGCAAGATCACCTCGGAGAATGCCGCGCAGCTGTTCGGCTTCACGCTGAACTGACCTCGTTCTCCATCGGCGGGTGATGCTGGAGGGGTTCGTGCCGGTGACCAGGGCGTCGGCGTTGTCGCCCGGCGCCATGACGTGGGTGGCCGTCGATCGCGAGCGAGTGCTCATCGCGAACGTCGACGGCGCCTTCTACGCGCTGCAGGACGCCTGTGGTCACCGGCAGGCGCCCCTCTCGAAGGGGACGCTGGCGGGGCATGTGATCGAGTGCCCGCTGCACTTCGCGCAGTTCGACGTGCGCACCGGCAAGCTGCTGAGCGGGCCGGCCGCCGCCGATGTGCCCGCCTATGAGGTGCGGGTCGAAGACGACACCGTGTACGTGAAGCGCTAGCCCGCAGCGCCTCCGGCCACGGGATAGTCGTCAGCCAGCCCTACGAGACGCGCACCTTCCTGGTCACCCCGCGTAGGGGCGTTGTAGGTCAGATCGATCGTCGCCGGTCTCCAGGGTCCGCCATCGATCGCCACCTCCCGGTGGATCGACGGGACCGCCGCCACTCTCGCCGGGGTGAGGGCGGCTTCAGCCAGGCCGCCGCGCACGCCGTAACGCGCTCTGCCGCTTCGCGGTGGTGGATCAAGCGTCGACCCGCCTAGTCAGGCCGCGGCCGGCCGTCGATGCCGATGCCGGCGGCGGCGCTCAGGGCATAGCGCGCCAGCTCGGCGCCGTGCGTGAACCAGACGCCGCCGGCATCCCG
>JBKPAK010000106.1:0-19477 GCA_046726415.1 Candidatus Methylomirabilota bacterium | reverse complement strand
GCGAGCGAGGGGTCGTTCATCAGTTCCAGCGTGTCGAACACCGCCCCGGCCGGCACCCCGGCGTCGCCGATGACCTTCATCACCTCTTCCTTGGAATGCTCGCGAGTCCACGCGGCGATCAGCTCATCGACCTCGGCCGCGTGCTGGCCGCGCGCCGGTCCGGTGTCGTAGCGCGCGTCGCCGATCAGGTCCTCGCGTTCGATAGCCTTCAAGAGGCGCCGCCAATGATCGGGATTGGCGCGGCTGGTGAAGATATAGGCGTAGTCGTTCGGCCCGCCCCCCTTGCACGGGTAGAGGGCCGACGGGGCGAGGGCGGGGTTGGACCGGCTGCTGCCGTTGCGTAGCTGAGCCTGGCCGCTCTGCTGGGTGCGGGAGAACGGCACGCGCATGTAATGGATCATCGCGTCCTGCATCGCCACCTGCAGGCGCCGCCCCTGGCCGGTCTTGGTCCGCTGGTAGAGGGCGCCCAGGATGCTGACCGCCATCAGCATGCCGGTGCCCGTGTCGCCAAAGCTCGGGCCTGGTTTGACCGGCGCCCGGTCGCCCTCGCCAGTGACGCTGATCGGGCCTCCCGCGGCCTGCGCGATCATGTCGAAGGCGAGGCTTTTCTCGTACGGGCTCCCGGTGCCGAAGCCCTTGACCTGGCAATAGATGATGCCGGGGTTGATCTCCTTGACCGCGTCATAGCCGAGGCCGAGGCGCTCGATCGTGCCAGGCGCCATGTTTTCGACCGTGACATCGGCCTTTTTCAGCAGGGAGCGCACGATCTCCAGCCCGCGCGGCGATTTGAGGTTCAAGGTCAGCGACTTCTTGTTGGCGTTGAACTGGTGGAAATACCAGGGGTCGTTGTCGGGCTGGCCGGGGCGCAGGCGGCGGCCCGGATCGCCGGTCGTCGGGTTCTCGATCTTGACCACCTCGGCGCCGAGCCAAGCCAGGGACTCGGTGCAGGACGGCCCCGCCTCGAACTGGGTGAAATCCACCACCTTGACGCCTTCGAGACAGTCAAGCTCAACGCCGATCTCAGCCATTGCCCACTCCTCCCGTCAGATCTTACGAGAGGGGGGCGGTGCCCCCCTCCGGGTTGTGATCAGCCCTTGGCCCGCCCTCCGCTCCGCGAAGGTTGAGCTGTCGGGCTACGCCCGGCGTGATGGGCCGCACGTCGAGAGGATAGGAGTTCTAGGGCACTCGCGCGCGTGCCTGGCGCCAACCTTCACCTCGTTCCCCCCGCGTCCCGCCTGAGCAGCGATGCTCCGCTGGCGTAGCCGAGATGTCAAGCGGCCGGGCGGGCCGCGGACCCAGTCCGAAGGAACCGAATCGGGTTGTCCAAGCGGTCGGGACGGGAGGGCCGCGTGTGCGAGGGGCGTCTCCGCGGTCCAGGGCATCGCGCAGCCTAGCCCACGAGGGGGCCGAGGAGACCGAAGGAGGCGCGGATTCCCAGATGCGCGCGCCACGCGCTCGGCCGCGCTGAAGCGCGGCTCTTCGGGTAGTCGGGGACGTCGATGCCTAGCGTTCGCGCGATTTCGTCCGCCGCGGTGTCGTACGTCGCGTCATGTCCGACCTCCCTGCCTTCGCCGGCTGGTAGCCGAGCGCGCGATTGAGCCAGCGCACCAGGGGCACCAGAAGCTCGAAGTCCCGGCACAGGCGATCGACCAAGCGCGGGCTCGTGACCACGCTCGGCTCGATCGAGGCTCGAGCCGTGAACGACTGGAGCTTCAGCCACTCGGCCGCGGGATGGTCGGTCGGGAATTCTCGGGGAACCCGGCGAAGCTTCGCTTCCTCGCTCAGGCCGCCGAAGCGCCGCCGGAATCCCGGTGCGCTCGTGAGCCGCGCCAGAGCGGTGGGCTGGGCGGCGATGGCCTCGCGGATGCGCAGGAGCGCGGGCCGGGCAGGCATCCACATGCCGCCGGCCATGAAACAGGTGGTGGGGTCGATGTGAAAGTAGAATCCCGCTCCCCCGCCCTCGCCCACGGTGCCCACCTTGCGCCCGGCATCGCGATGATAGAGCCAGGCGCCGGCGTTGGTCTTGTACGGCGACTTGTTCTTGGAGAAGCGGACGTCGCGGTGGATCCGGAACATCGAGCGCTTCGGGTCACCCACGATCTCGGGCGCGATGGAGCCCAGCGTGGCGTCGAGAGTCTCGACGAGCAGGCGCATCGGCTCCCGCACCTCTCGCTCGTAGACGTTGCGGTTGGCCTCGAACCAGGCTTTCGCGTTGTTCCGCTCCAGATCGCGCAGGAAGCGGAACGCCGCGGGTCGAAATCCTCCGAAGCGGGCCATCAGCGGGTGAGGTCGCCGGCGAGCCCGTGCTGCTGATCGGTCATGGCTTCCAGAACCCTTGCGATGGGATGCGGAACGCCCGGTTGAAGCGCGAGGACGCGTTCTCCCACGCGATGATCATCGTCAGCTCCGCGATGGTGTCGTCGTCGTAGTGCCGTTGCATGCGCGCGAACAGCTCGTCGTCGACGTCGCGGCTCGTGTCCGTGATCGCGTCGGCGTATTCGAGCGCGACCTTCTCCGCGTCACTGAAGAGCGGGCTCTTCGCATAGTCGGTGAGCGCCTCGATCTTCTCCGTCGAGATGCCGTTCCTGCTGCCCACGGCAGCATTGACGTCCTGTCAGAACTCGCAGCCGTTCCACGAGGCCACGCGCCGATTGAGCAGCGCCCGGAGTGTCACGGGCACGCGCTTAGTCTCTTGTTGGAGCGCGGCCCACATCGCCTTCGCGGCGCGGAAGTACGCCGGGTTGCGCGCGTAGAAAAGGTAGGGATAGAGCGGCGCGCCCCGGAGCTCGCGCTGTTCCTCGAGCGTTTCGCGCAGGTCGTCCGGAAGCGTCTCGACGTCGACGGGCGGGATGCGCGTTTTCCCCTCCAGCATGGCCACCTCCTGCAGACGGCACACCCTGTGTTCTGATTTCCATCATGAGGACCGGAGAATCATAGCCGCGATTCTTACATGCGAAACGGTCTGACGCGTCGATGAGCACTTCGACGATGATCGAAGCGTCCGGCAGCACCGATCTTCGACGCCGGGACGCGGCGGCGAGTTCCTCAGCGGCGCGACTAGTGTTTCCTCCGGTCGTCTGGCGCCGGACGCGTCGATGCCGAAGGTCTCCAGGAGGCCCCGCGTGGCTACGCTTCATCCTTTCCATCCAGCCGAGATCGAAGTGTCGAACACGCGGGCGAGCGGGTCCCAGATGTCCGGGAACGGATACGGTTCCCGGGACAGCGTGCAGGCGCCGCTGACCTTGATCACCACGTTCGAGCGCTTGGCGAGGTCCAGCACCTTCGGCAGGTCGGCCCAAGGGCTGCGGCGGGGCCGGCGGCGTGCGGGGCTGCATGATGCCCAGATGGTCAATGATGAATCAAAGCCGCGAGGTGCCGGCGATCGTGACGGGAGCCGGGTAACCGGCGGGGGCGGCTGCGCTCGGCGAAGGGCTCCGGGCCAGCCGGCTCCCCAGGTGGGCGCGCGAGCAAGACTCGTCGGGCTGTGCCTTGACAGACAATCATCGCGGTGATACCCGGTGGGCCTGGTGGCAAATCGGCGGGCCGGTAGTCAGCCCTGGACGTTGTGGGCCGGGTCCCGGCCTGGCCTAGCGATGACCCCAACGCGCAGTCGGAGGAATCGCCATGCCGAAGATCAGCAAGGTAGGCCACGTCGTCCTTGCCGTCCACAATCCCGAGACGTCGGCGAAATTCTACGCCGACACCTTGGGGATGGAGCTCGTCAATTACTACTCCGATCCCGCGCATGGGTTGGAAATGGCATTCCTCTCATTCGGCACCAACCACCACGACATCGCCTTGATCAAGGTGCCTCAGGATGCGCCCGTGGGGAATGCCGGGTTCAGCCACACGGCCCTGGTGATCGATGGTGGCGAGAGCGAATTGGCGCAGCTATACCACCAGCTGAAGGCGAGGGGGGTTCAAGTCGAACTGACCGCCGACCACGGGGTAAGCCGAAGCCTCTACCTCCATGATCCCGAAGGAAACCGCCTGGAAGTCTATTACGACGCGATGCCCCCGGGCGCGGCCCTGGAATTCATGCGGCAGGGGCGCGCGGGGATGGCGCCCTACGATCTAGGAGCCGTCCAGGTCTCGTAGCACTCCAGCAGCCGGCACGCTGGCCGGCAGATCGTCGGCCGCCGGCGCCTGGAGGACGCACTGTTGCTCAATGCGGCGGTGGCGTTCGAGGCGCTTCGCCCGGGGGCCGCGCGCCGGCCCGGTGCGTCGTGAGCCGGGCTCGACCCGGCTACGGGGTTCTTTCGCTGGCTGCCCGCAACTCGTTGTAGGCCGCCCGCAACTCGGGCTTGCCCTCCGTGATGGTCGTGCCGACGGTGGCGAACTTGTCCCGTACCACTTTCATCTCGCCGTCGGACAGGCGGTTGATCTTTCCGCCCCGGTCTTCCCACTTCTTGGTCAGGCTGGCCATGAACTCGTCGGAGATCTTGACGCCCCGCGGGTAGATGGCCCGGCTCTCGGTGATGACCATCTCCCGCAGGTCCCCCGGCAGTGTGTCGAGCCATCGCTTGCTCAGCGCGCAATAGGACACGATCAGCGTGTCCTCTGTCTGCAGCAGGTCCTTGGAAATGGTCTCGAGGTTGAAGTTGATCCAGATCGACATGCCGCTTCCCGACCCGTCGATCGTCCGGTTCTGCAGCGCAGTGAGCATGTCGGGGAGATTCATGGCAATGGATGTCGCCCCGAGTCTCCGGAAGCGCTCCCGCTCCGCGTCGGTGCCGTTGATCCGCAGCTTCTTGCCCTCGAAGTCCGCAAGCCTGCGGAGCGGAGGTCGCGTCATGTAGCGGACGTCGGCGCTGGCTAGCAGGCCGCACCCGACGATGCCCTTGGGCGCCAGCAGCGAGGCCATCTTTTGGGCGATGGCGGGATCCGCCAGCGTGCGGTTGGCGTGCGCCCGGTCCTTGAAGAGAAAGGGAAAGCTCAAGACGCCACGTGGCTCTCTGGGCGGCGGTCATACCGGCTTTTTCCAACTTGCCGTCCTCGGTTGGGGCGGGTGTGCCGCTTTCTTCCCGCGCCCACCTAATTGCCCTGACGGTCGCATTCTTGGTGCTCCCGCTGCTCCTCGCGCGCATGCGCGCGGAAGAGACGCTGCTGCGGACGCAGTTCGGTGACGAGCACGATGCCTACTGCCGCCGCAGGTCTCGGCTGATCCCCGGGCTCTATTAGGGCCAGCGGCCAAGGAGAGACTAGAAGTGGCAAAAGCTTCGGGACGATTCGTGCGGGAATTGGGGGAGGGGGAGGCCAATGTTAAAGGAACCTGCCTTTGCGAACTCGCTCACGATCCTGACCGGAGTTTCCTACATCGTTCTGTGCCTCTTGGCGATCGTCTCGCGTGACACTTTCCGATTTCTCTTCAACGCGCAGTACCTCGGGGCCGGTGTTGCATCTCTCTTGCCGCAGCAACTCCCGGTGAGTGGTTTTCGTCGGGACCCTGGTGGCGGTCCTTTGTTTTCGTGTGGGTGTTCGGCTACGCGTGGGCGTGGTTGTACAACCAGATGTCCGGCGGCAGGTAGGTACGGTTCCGGGAACGCGGTGTTCTTAGGATGAGCGTCAGGGGGCGGCCGCTCATGGCTTCTCCGCGGGGATGCCGACCGCCCAGAGGTAGCCGTCCACATCTTCGACCATGACCTCGCGCCAGCCATGGCCCCTTGTGGCCGAGGGCTGGACGACGGTCGCGCCCGCGCGCCGCGCGCGCGCCTCGACGGCATCGGGGTCCATGCCGAAGAGTCGCAGCTCGGCGCCGAGCCCTCGCCGCTCGTCGGCGACGAGGCGCGGATGCCACGGGTGCTTGTCGTAGGTGTGATCGGCGTGAAGCATCAGCTCCACCCCCCCGACCTTGATGGCGGCGAAATCGGGATCAGAATAGTGGACCGCCCCGCAAAGCACATCGCGGTAGAACGGGATCGCCCGCGCGACGTCGCGGACAAGGAGGTTGGCCATGAAAGCCGGCAGCATGCGGCCGTACCGGTCAGCCGGGATCCAGGGATCGCTCGTCCGCTTCTTCACCCGCCTCGCCCCTGCGGGTTCACCCTTTGTACTCTCGCGCGATCAGCGTCGCAGGGTTTGCGCTGCGGCCACGATCTCCTCGTCGGACGGGAACTTGCCGAGACCGGCCAGCCCCTCGGTCGCGCACTCGATGTTGGCCCAGCGCACGATGCCGTCGCGGTCGATCAGGAACTGCCCCTTGAGCTGGGGGAACTGGCGCTGCATGTCGGCGCTGTCGGTGTCGTTCTGGGCGTACCCGTCGGCCTTGGCGACGGCGGCGACGGCCTGCACGATCGGCAGCGGCTCGGGAAACTCGCCGTTGGGATTGATTCGCGTGGTCTCGAGCGAGTTCATGAGCTCCGGGGTCGCGGCGGGCCTCGGCAGCCGATACGCGCGGTGCGTGGTGAGCTCGGGGTCGGCGGCCAGCCGCAGGCGGGTCGGGCGGAACTTGAAGTAGAGCTGGGCGTTCTCCGGCGCAGTGGCCACGATCCCGAGCGACTCCACCCCGATCCCCTTGAGCTTCGCCTCGGTGGCTCCCATGTGCGCGATCTGCCGTCGGCAGAAGGGGCACCATAGCCCGAGGAGGAGAGCGAGAAAGACCGGGCTCTGCCCCCGATAGTCCGACAGCGACACCTGGTTTTTCCCGTCCACGGCCGGCAAGGTGAACTCGGGCGCCGGTTCGCCGGGTGACACCGGGGGGCGCGGGTCAGCGTTCGTCATGTCAGGCTCCTAGCAGAGGAAGGGTAGCACCATCAGCGCGTCGGGCTCGACTCCGGCCCGCTCGCACACTTCCTGCGCCTTGGCGAGGTAGGTCTCGGCCTGGGGTTGATTGCCGGCGTCGAGATAGAGCGTGGCCAGGCCGTCGTAGCATGGGAAGAGAAGCTGGGCCTCGCCGACCTGCTCGGCCAGGCGCAGGGCCTCCTCGTACATGGCGAACGCTTTGGCATGCTCGCCGTGGCACTGGTGAATCTGGCCGAGGATGATCAGCGGGACCGCCAGGTGATCGAGCAGCCCCAGCCGCCGATCGAGGTCGATGGCCGCCTGCGCAGCCTCGACGCCCTCCGCCTCGCACCGGTCCGTGAGCGCGCAATAGGCCACGGCGAGATTCGCGTACAGGCGCGACTGGAAGCCGAGGTCGCCCACCTTCTTCGCGGTCTCGAGCCCGCGCAGGCACGTCTCGATGCTCCGCTGCGGATCGTGCGAGCTATAGAGCACGCCGAGGTTCGTGTAGCCTCGACAGGCCGCCTGCGGTAGCTCGCGCGCCTCGGCCAGCGCGATGCTGCGCTCGATCTGGCCGACCGCCTCGGCCGGGCGCCCCGTTCGGGCGAGTGCGACGCCCAGCGTGTTGTAGGCGTGCGCGCGCATCGCGGCGGCCTCGCGAACCCGCTCGGGCTCGGCGGCGGCCTCCTCCTCGGGCCCCGCTTCCGCCAGCGCCCGCTCGGCCCAGGCGATGGCGCCCGCATTGTCACCGGCGCGAAACGCGAGGCGCCCCATCTCCTGAAAGAGGTGACCGCGTTCGATCGGGTCGCCGTCCTCGCCGATCAGTTCGAGGCCCGCCGCGAAGCAGGCTGCCGCTCGCTCGCGGTCGCCGGCCTCCCAGTGGAGCCCGCCGATCTTCCGGAGCACGCGCGCGGCGCCCCCCCGGTCGCCGACCGCCTCGAGCTCCTGGCGTAAGGCCTCGTAGTGGGCGAGGGCCTCTGCGCGCCGGCCGGTGAGCCCCCGCAGATCGGCGAGCCGCTCGCGCACGGCGCGTTGCTCGGCGTCGCCGGCGTGGCACTCGCGAAGGACCCCCAGGGTGCGCTCGTAGTGGCGAATTGCGTCCTCGTTCGCGTAGACCGCGCGCGCCCAATCGCCGGCCGCCAGCAGGTAGCGGGCGCCTTTGGGCCGGTCCGCGCTGAGGCTCCAGTGGTGGCCGAGGGCTTCCAGATCGGAGAGCCGCTCGGGCCGCGGACCGGCGGAGCGCTCGAGCGCCCGCCCGACCCGCTCGTGGAGCTCGGTCCGGCTTGCCAGCAGCAGATTCTGATAGACCACCTCGTGCACGAGGGCGTGGGTGAAGCGATACTGGCCTCCTTCGCGCCAGTGCCCGACCGCCTGGATGAGATCGGCCTCGACCAGCCGCTCGAGCGCGGCCTCGGTGGCCGCCGAGCCCGCCGCGATGGCGCGCAGGAGCGCCCCGTCGAAGACCGCCCCGACCACGGCGGCCTCCTGGAGCAGCCGCCGCGCGTCGGCCGGCAGCCGATCGACGCGCGAGAGGAGCAGCCCGTGGAGCGTTGGCGGGACCTCGACCGCCTCGTACGCCGTGGTGCAGGCCCACCGATCGGCCTGTCGCACGAGGACGCCCTTGCCCACGAGGCTTCGAAGGATCTCCTCGACGAAGAACGGGTTGCCGCCGGCCCGGGTGGCGACGAACTCTTGAAGATGCTCCAGGCCTTCGCCGAGCGACGCGCCGAACAGCCCGGAGACCAGCTCGCGCGTCTCTCCCGAGGAGAGCGGGGCGAGCTGGATGACCGATTGCGCCGCCCGGGCCACGAGCGGCGGCCTCGTCTCGGGCCGGTGCGTGAGCAGAAGCATCAGCGGCCGGTCAGCTAGATGATCGGCCACGTGGCGCAACAGATCCACCGACGCGGCGTCCGCCCAGTGCAGATCCTCGACGAGGATCATCAAGGGCTCGTTCTCGAGGCGCCGCTCGACCAGGGCGCGCGCGGCCAGCGCGATCTGGCGCTGGAGCTGTTCGGGCTCGATGTCGGAGCGCGTGCCCTTCTCCATCCCGAGTACGTAGCTCAAGACGGGCGCGATGGCCTCCGCCTCCTCGTCCCGCGCGCCCAGCGCGCGGAGACCGGCGGCCAGCTTCTGCCGGGCGACGTCGAGCGAGTCGGCGGGATCGACCTTGTACGCCTCCCGGAAGAGCGCGCCGAAGAGGCCGTGGGTCGGCTCGCCCAGGGAAGAGCACGCGGCCCGGCGCACGGCTGTGCCGGCGAGGCGTCCGTCGGCGTCGAGCCGCGCCAGCAGCTCGGCGATGAGCCGTGACTTGCCCGTGCCCGCCTCGCCGACGACGCTCACGACCTGAGCCCGCCCGCGCTGCATCCGATCGAACGCGGCCAGGAGCTGATCGAGCTCGCTGGTCCGTCCCACGAGCGGCGCGGTCAAGCCGAGCGCCGTGAGCCCTCGGGCCGATCGAGGCTGGGCCAAGGCGCCGAGAAGGCGATGAGCGACGATCGACTCCGCCTTACCGCGAAGCGCTAGCCCGCCCGCTGGCTCGAACGCGAAACGGTGGTGGGCGAAGGCCTGAGTGGCCTCCGACACGAGAATGATCCCGGGGGCGGCGGCCGCGAGGAGGCGCGCCGTCGTATTCACGGTGTCGCCCGTCACGGCGTACGCGGCGCCCGCGGCCCCGCCGAGATCCCCGGCTACCACGGGACCGGTGTGGATTCCCACGTGGAGGGTGACGGGCTGGCCGAGGCGCCCCGCCCACTCGTCGCTCAGCGTCCCGCTGCGTTCGAGCATGTCTAGCGCCGCGTCGCAGGCGCGGGCCGGATCGTCCTCGTGCGCGACCGGCGCGCCGAAGACCGCCAGCACGGCATCGCCCACGAACTTCTCGACGAAGCCGTCATAGCGCGTGATTGCCCCGGCCAGCGTTTCGAACAACGCGCCCTGGAACGCGCGCACGTCTTCGGGATCGAGCCGCTCGGCGAGCGCCGTGAACCCGGAGAGATCCGCGAACAGCACCGTCACCTGGCGGCGGTCGGCCTCTCGACCGGCGCCGTCTGGTCGCGCTGAGGCCGGTGCTTTCCTGGGCTCGACCGGGGCCGCCGGCGCCACGGGGGGCGGCGCGTTGCCCGGGTCTCGCGCGGCCCCGCAGCGGGGACAGAACGCGAAGTCGGGCTCGCACGTGAAGCCACACGCGCCGCAAGGGCTGGGCAGCCGGCGCCCACATCGCGGGCAGAACGCGAATGTGGACGAGGCCTCGGAGCCGCAACCGGCACAGGTCGGCATCTCCCGGTGATTCTACGGGAGTGGCGCCAGCCGCGCAGGAGCGCCTCCGGTCTCTGTTCTCGTAGCGCGGGCGGTGGCTATTGAAGAGTGATGGGCAACTCCATGGCGGAGGGCCAGGCCGGCGAGGCGCGCATCCTGGAGCTCATCGAGAAGGCCAGCGGCTGTCGCGCCCTCACCACGGGCCTGGCCGTCAAGGAAGCGCTCGCCCGGCTCCGGCTCCGGAAGCTCGTGCTCATCAGCCCGTAGGTGAAGGCCACCAACGAGCGCGAGATCGCCTTCCTCGGCGAGGCGGGCTACGAGGTCGTGCCCGACCTAGGGCTCGGCCTCATGGGCGACGGCGACGAGTTTCTGCGGATCACCCCCTGGCAATGGGCCGACCTGACGGTCGAGAATCGCCGGGCCGAGGCCGACGGCTACTTCCTGAGCTGCACGGCGACGACCATGATCGACGCCATCGAGGACGTCGAGCGGCGCCTCGAGAAGCCCGTGGTGAACAGCAATCAGGCCGTGCTCTGGGCGGCCCCACGCCGGCTCGAGATCATCGAGCCCATCGCGGGCCTGGGGCGCCTTTTCCACACGGAGCGCGCAGCGTAGGGGCGCGTGGCCTCCGCCGAAGGCTTCGGCCCGGCCTAGGCGAGCCGGGCGGCGCGGCGACCAGGTGGCAACGGCCGTCGCGGCCGAGCTGACCCTTGGCGCGCAGGGCGTCGAGGGCCAGACGACTCCGCGGCCGTCGTCGCTGCCGAGCGACTCGACGATCTCGGCGTAGAACATGGGGGCAGGATCCGCATGGCGTCGGCCCCGGCGCCTCCCGGAGATCCTTGACCACCCCGGGCCGTGGCGCTACCGTTGCCCACCACCGCCCATGCCCTTACCGCCGAATCGGGTCGACTACCTTCCCATGATCGACCGGCCGGTCATCCGGTGGCCGGGAAACGCCCGGGTGGCCTTCTGGGTCGCCCCCAACATCGAGCACTACGAGTATCTCCCCCCGCTGGACGGCGTGCGCAATCCGTGGCCCCGCACTCCACTTCCCGACGTGCAGCAGTACTCAAACCACGAGTACGGCAACCGGGTGGGGTTCTGGCGGCTGCTTGAGGTGCTGGACCGGCACCAGATCCGCTGCTTGACCACCCTGAACGTCGGCGTGCTGCAGCATTTCCCGGAGATCGCCGAGGCCATGCTCGCGCGTGCGTGGACGTTTGTGAACCACGGCTTCTACAACACCCGCTACGTCACGAGCTTCTCCGAGGAGCAGGAGCGGGAGTTCTTCGCGCGCTGTCGCGAGACTTTCAGGCGTCTCACCGGTCGCGAGCTCCGGGGCCAGTCGGGCCCCGCCGGCTCGAACACGGAGCGCACGCCCGACATCCTGGCCGAGGTGGGCTTCGTCTACCAGACCGACTGGAAGATCGACGACCACCCGCTGCCCATCAAGGTGCGGTCGGGCCGGCTGATCTGCATCCCCTACACCTCGGAGCTGAACGACGCCCCGCTCATGCGCCATCACTACGAGGGGGATTACTACGCCAAGATCTGCAAGGCCCAGTTCGATCAGCTCTACCGGGAGGGCGCCGAGAACGGGCGGCTCATGTGCATCGCCTTCCATCCGTACGTGATGGGCCGGCCCCACCGGGTGAAGTACCTGGCCGAGGTCCTCGACTACATCATGGCCCACGATGGGGTGTGGCAGGCCACCACCGACGAGATCGCCGAGTACTAGCACTATCCGTTCCTGGTGCGCCACTGTCTGGGCCGGGGCGCCGAGATCATCGCCCATGGCATCTCGGTCAGCCGGATGATCACCAGCCGGATGTCGGAAGAGGAGGAGCAGGACTACATTCAGACCTCCGTGCAGCGGCTGACCCGCGCCACCGGGAAGGCCCCCGCCGGCTGGCTCGGGCCCGAGTCGGGCGAATCCACGCGGACGCCGGGGCTCCTGGCGGAGGCCGGGATCCGCTACGTCTGCGACTTGGTCAACGACGAGCAGCCCTATCCGTTGAAGGTCCCCCGGGGGGAACTGCACGCCTTGCCCGTCACGTTGCCGCTGGACGACGTCAATGCCCTCTGGGACCGGCGGATCGATCTCGACCAGTACGGCCGGATGATCGGGGACACCTTCGAGACGCTCTATCGCGAGGGGGCGACGACCGGCCGACTGCTGGTGCTACATCTTCACCCGTGGCTGATCGGGCAGCCGTTCCGCATCGGCTCCCTGGACGCCGCGCTGCGCTGCATCGTGGGCCGGCAGGGGGTGTGGGCGGCCACCGGCGCCGAGATCATCGACTGGTACCGGCGCGCTCGCCCGGTCTCACCAGCGCGCCCGTGAAGCTCGGCACGTCCGTTCGCTTCGTGTTTCCCACGTTCCCGGCCGCGCGCGAGCGCTTCCGTAACCTGCTCGAGTTCATACCGAAAGGGGCGTTCATCGAGCGGCCGATGGGCGCGTAATCGCTGGTCGAGCAGGCCCGCAACCTGATGGAGGTGGCGGCCGCGGCCCGCCCCGCGGGGCTGGACGCGCGCCTGACCGGCGACGGCCATGCCGCTAGCCCTGCCTACGCGGCCACGTTTTCCCCATTGCCCACCGTCGCGCGGCCGATGAGCGTGACTGGGACCATGCCCGTCGGCGTGGTCCTGCTCGTCCCGTTCTACCACCCGCTCCTGCTGGCCGAGCAGTTGGCCTCGACCGTGATTCGCTCGAAGCGCATGATGCTCACCTCCTGCGGACCTCCAAGAATTTTAACTTGATCCAATTCTCAGGCGTCTGACAACGGCCACGCAAGGCCCGGCCGCCGCGCGAACCCGAGTTCTTCGCGCGCTGTCGCGAGACCTTCCAACATAAAGGCGCCCTATCGGGCCCCCACCTACCCTAGATACGCCCCGCCGTTGACATGGATCACCTGCCCGGTGATGTGACGCGCGTCCGCCGACGCCAGGAAGACGGCCACGGCCGCTACGTCGTCGGGCTGGCCCATGCGACCCAGGGGCACCTGGCGCGCCATGGCCTGCACCTCGGCCTCGCTGTGGCCGTCGCGAGGCTGGGCCGTGTCGGTGAGGCCGGGCGCAATGGCGTTGACGCGGATCCCGTGCGGCGCCAGCTCCAGCGCCATCGCCCGCGTGAGCCCGACCACGCCCGCCTTGCTAGCGACGTAATGCGTGCCTCGCGGGCTGCTCCGGTAGGCCGCAGATGAGGCGAGATTGACGATCGAGCCTGGCGCGCCCCGGGCGACGAGCCGGCGCGCCACGGCCTGCGCGGTGAGGAAGCTGCCCTTGAGGTTCACGCCGTGTACGCGGTCCCATTCGGCCTCGGCGACGTCGAGGAACGGTGAGCGGGGAAAAATGCCAGCGTTGTTGATCAGGGTGTCGACCGGGCCCACCTCGCGCTCCGCCGCATCGACGAGCGCGGCCACGTCGCTGGCGCGGGAGACGTCGCCCTGCACGGGAAGGCACCGGCGCCCGGCCTCGCGGATCTGCTTGGCGACGCTCGCCGCGGCGTTCGGATCATCGAGGTAGTTCAGCACGACGTCGGCTCCTTCGCGCGCGAGCGCGAGGGCCATGGCCCGCCCGATCCCTTGCTGCCCACCCGTGACCAGCACCACCGTCCCACCGCACCGCATCGAGAGCCTCTCTTCTCAGGCCGTCACGGCCAGACTACAGCGCCACGATGTGTCTCCTCTCGGCCCCCTTGATGGCGCTCACGGGCACCGAGCCGTCGAAGGTGACGAACCGTCCGCCTCGGCTGACGGCAAGCGCGAGCAGGTAGAGGTCGGTCAGCTGCCGTGGTCCGTGGATGCGACTCGGATCGGCGATTCGTGGCTCCAGCAGGCTGACGTCGTCTGTCCAAAATTCGTGATAGGGGCTCCGCGTCGCCTCGCGCAGTCGCTCGAGGACGGGGCGAACTGGCAACGCGTTCGGGTAGCCCGGGTGCGACATGATGCGCACGCACCCGTTCTGGGTGATGGGGCACGACGTCCAGCCGCTCGGAGCATGTCGGCTGAACCATTCCCATGCCCGCTGGTGCAGCGAATGATCCGGGTCGAGCAGCGCGATCAGGACGTTGATGTCCAGCAGCGCCCGCATCAATACGCGTCTTCTTCTCGCAATCGGTCGATCAAGTCGTTGGTCACGATCCCCCCGCGCCTTGGAAACGGGCGAAAGCCGTGCAGCGCCTTCGCTTCCTTGGTGAGGCCCACCGGGGATGTGGCCAGGGCCTTGCGGGCAAGCTCGGAGATCACGCGGCCGGCGGTCTTCTTCTCGCGTCGGGCGAGCTCCCGGGCGGCCCGCAACACGTCGTCGTCGATGTCGAGAGTGGTGCGCATGCACTAGATGCTATTGCATCTAGTGCCTCCGATTCAAGCGCACGCCCCCCGGGCGTGGGGGGCGCGGGAGCCTACCATGCGGGTCGCAGGCTGGGAGCGGGCCCCCCGAGCAGCCCTCTCCCATGGCGCCGGCAGAACACACCGGGGGCGTCTGGTCAAACTCGGGAACGAAGCACAGGTGAAACCTTTCCGATACCATCGAGAGGTGAGGTGACCCCAGTGTCCGACTTCCTGAACCTTCGCGACCACGTCATCGTCATCACCGGGGCCGCCTCCGGCATGGGGCGGGCCGTCGCGCAGGCAGCCAGCCGGGAGGGCGCGCGGCTGGTGCTGGCGGACTTCGACGGCGATCGGCTGGCCACCACGGCGGGCGAACTGAAAGGCGAGGTCCGCCACCTGCGCGCCGACGTGACCAGGCTGCCGGAGATCGACGCGGTCTTGGAGCTGGCCGAACGCGAGTTCGGCCAGATTGACGGCCTGGTCACCTGCGCCGGCATCATCACCACTTTGCCGCTGCTCGAGGTGACCTCCGAAGAGTGGGATCGGGTCTTCGCGGTCAACGCGAAGGGCACCTTCTTCACCGTCCAGGCCGCTCTGCGCCGGATGCTCCCGCGCGGCCAGGGACGGATCGTGACGATTGGCTCGGACAGTTACAAGCTCGGTGGCGGGCGGATCGCCAACATCCCGTACGCCGCCTCCAAGGGCGCGGTCGTCACGATGACCAAGGGCTTCGCGCGAGCCGTGGTCAGCCGCGGGATTCGCATCAACTGCATCAACCCCGGTCCCTGCGACACGCCGATGCACGCGCCGCTGACCGCCGAGCAACGCGCGATGGTCGCCAGCCGGGTCCCGCTGGGCCGCTTCGGCCGCCCGGAGGAGATTGCCAGCGCCGTCCTGTTCCTGCTCTCTGACGCCGCCAGCTTCGTCTATGGTGAGAGCTTCAACGTCGACGGCGGCGCGCTCATGGAGTGACGGGCCATAGAGCCGGCACGCGGCGGATGGACCGGGCGCGCGGCCCCGGCGAGTCGCGATAGCATGACTGCGCCCCCGTGGAACACCACCATCGCCGTCGTGGACGATGGGAGTTCAGTCTCATCCGAACGAGCAGATCGCCAACGCCGGCGTCGCCGCGCTCGGCGAGGGAGGTGGCCATGACGAAGCCGAGGATCCGGCACATTGCCCTGAACGTCCAGGACCGCGATCAGGTCGCCGAGTACTACAAGAAGATCTTCGGCGTGGAGGAAAAGTACCGTGGGCCCAACGGCACGATCTACCTGTCCGATGGCTTCGTGGGCATCGCCCTGATCCACCGGACGGATATCCCGTGGGCATCAATCACTTCGGCTTCGAAGTGGAAAACGTCCAGGCCATCGTGGACGCCGCCGACACGACCGCGGAGTCGAACACCTTCGGAGCCGTGGCGGAGAGCTGGATACGCGACCCGGAGGGCAACCGGGTCGATATCGCCGAGCACGGATGGCCGATCTGACCGATTCGCTCTCGGCGTCGCAATGAAGGACTGATAAGGGCAGAGGTCCAGCGCATGGAATTTTATGATGTGCTCGATCAGATCCTCGACCTTCTCCGCCGCCTCGGACGCATGTCCTTGCCCCGCCCCGAGCCGGAACGCCTCCACCGCCCTCTCGTTCATTCCGGCGCTCGTCATCGCGCCGCTCTTCAGCCCAATGTGTACCCGACCGGGCCGCTTCACTGGTGCCGCCCGGTGCCGATGAAAGCGACCTCGGCACGCTCACGCTGGTACCATGGGCGGTCGGCGACGGTGCCAGTCGGTATCGCGCTGGTAGGCGTCGACCGCCTTGAGAACCCGGGCCTCGGCAAAGGGGCGCCCTGCGATCTGCAGACCGATGGGCAGGCCGTTGGGATCGAAGCCGCAGGGCGCGCTCGCCGCGGGCAGGCCGAGATAGTTGAACGGTCTGGTGTTCACGGAGACCGCCATGAATTTCTGCTCGGTACCCGGCGGGCCGTGGTCGATGTCAGTCTCGGCGAGCGTGGGAAGGCGCGTGGGAATGGTGGGCGTCGCCAACAGGTCGACCTTGCCGAACACCTCGGAGGCGAAGGTCTTGAGAATGGGGCCGCGGCACGCCAGGGCCTCCACGTAGTAGGCGGCCGGGATGGCGTAGGCGCCATAGAGCCGAGCGGAGAGGTGCACGGCGTAGTCGGCGGCGCGCTCGCGCATCCACTGGCCGTGGATGGCTGCCCCTTCTGCGCGCGAGATGACCGCGACATAGGCGGAGATCGCCTTCATCAGCGGCAGCTCCAGGCGCACGATCGTGGCGCCGCGACCTTCCAGCACCTTCAGAGCCAATTCCAGTGCGGCGATCACCGGCGGCTCGGCGATGTCGGTGAACGCATTGGTCGGTACCCCGATGCGTACGCCGCGCAGATCGCCGGTCAGCGCTACCTCGTAGTCGGGCACGGGCTCGCGCGCGCTGGTGGGATCCTTCGGGTCGGCACCCGCGATCACCGCGAGGATACGGGCACAGTCCCGCGCGCTGCGGGCGAGCGGACCGACATTGTCGGCGGAGAAGGAGAGCGGCATGACGCCATACCGCGACACGCGGGTCTGCGTGGGTTTGATGCCGGTCACGCCGCAGGCCGACGCGGGCAGGCGGATCGAGCCGCCGGTGTCCGAGCCGAGTGAGGCGTAGGTCACGCCCGATGCGACGGCGGCCCCCGAGCCCGAGGAGGAACCGCCGGTGATGTAGGGCGGCTTCCAGGGGTTGTGGCAGTCCCCGAAGGCGCGGTTGTGGCCGGTAGGGTTCTGGGCGAATTCCGCCATGTTCAGCCCGGCGAAGCTGTAGGCGCCCGCATCCGACAGGCGTTGCACTGCGGTACAGGTGATATCCGGCACGAAGTCGCGCCGAATGGCCGAGCCGCACGTGCACGGCAAGCCCGCCTGATAGTACATGTCTTTGTGGGCAAGCGGGATTCCGTGCAGACGGCCGGCGGGTCTGCCCGCGGCGAGCGCCGCGTCAGCCGCCGCGGCGGCCAGGCGCGCTCGATCGCGATCGACCCAGATGGTCGCGTTGAGAGTCTTGTTCACCGCGTCGAGACGGGCGAGACAGGCCTCCAGCAATGCGGCGGAGCTGACCTCTCGCCGCTCGACCGCGTCCGCGGCTTCCACCAGGCTGAGATCAGCGAGGGCGATCATTCCTTGACCTCTTGGAGTACCGCCTCGAAGCTTGACGGCTCGTCCTCGAAGCGCAGCGTTCCGCGCACCGCCTCGAAGGCGGCGACGGTGGAGGCGAGGTCTGCGGCCAGACGGCGGGCCGCATCGTTCGGAGCGGTGATGCCGTGCCAGGCGGCGATCGCCGCCTCGGTGGTCGCGAGGAAATCCATGGGTCATCTCCCTTCTCCAGGGTGGCCAGCAGCTGCAAACCACGATCCTGTCCGCCGGCGACCCTGTCAAGGCCCCTCCGCTCCGAGGGCTCTGGGGCGCGCATGCTAGACTCGGCCCGCTCCGGGCGGGTGGAATGCCCCGGACCAGCGAGGAGAACCGCATGAACATTCGACCAAACCGCGTGAAGCAGAAACTCGCCGCTGGCGAGGTGGCGACCATTCTGGCCGGCACCAACGACCCGGATCTGATCGATCAGCTCGGCCCGCTTGGCGCCGATGGCATCTGGCTGGAGGGCGAGCATGGAGGTGTCGACTACGCGGATCTCGGCAACCTGACCCGGGCGTGCGACCTCTGGGGGATGACCTCGATCGTCAGGGTGATGGGCAACGACTACGCCACGATCTACCGCACCCTCGACCGTGGTGCGCAGGGCATCGTGGTGCCGCACGTCAATACCCGGGCCGAGGCCGAGGCGCTGGTTGAGGCCGGAAAGTTCGCGCCACTCGGCAAGCGCGGCATGTTTACCAGCCGCCAGGGCTTCGGCGTGGGCGACTACTTCCAGAGCGCCAACGACCAGAGCCTGCTGATCGTGCTCATCGAGGATATCGTGGCGGTCCGCAACCTGGATGAGATCCTCAAGGTCGACCACATCGACATCTTCTTCGTTGCCCCGAGTGATCTCGCGACCTCGATGGGTCAGATCGGCAACATGGGCCACCCGGAGGTCCAACAGACCATCGACACGGCGTTGAGCAAGATCGTCCGGTCCGGCCGCGTGGCGGGAACGCTCGTCAACACGGGTACCGTCGAGCGGTACACGCGGATCGGCGTGCGCGCGGTGATGACCAGCTTCTTTCCCTGGATCCAGGCCGGCGCCAAGGATCTGATGGACCGCGCGGCGGCCGGCGCCCGGGGCTGAGGAAGGCCCTCGCGCGCGGTCCCGGCGAGTCGCGATAGCATGACCGATCGTCCGGACCGATGCGCCGGCGCATCCGATCTCACGAGAACACGGAGGAGAACCCATGCGCAGCAAGCCTGCCCTCACCGCTGCCGACGTGCACAAGATGATGGCCGCGTGCCGGGATGAAGCCGCGAAGAACAAGTGGAGCGTCACCATCGCCGTCGTGGACGACGCCGGCTACCTCATGCACCTCGAGCGTCTGGACGGCGCCGGGCCCATGACCGCCGAAGTCGCGGCCAGCAAAGCGCGCACGGCCGTGGTCACCCGGCGTCCGACGAAGATGTGGGAGGACCTCGTGAAGGATCGCCCGGTTTTTCTCAAGTTCCCGGAGAACCTGCCGATCCAGGGCGGCGTGCCGATCATGTACCAGGGTGACTGCGTGGGCGCGATCGGCGTGTCCGCTCCGCGCTCACCTAGGTGGCGATCCGCGTCCGACCGACGCCCGGAACGTCCCTGGGCTCGACGGGCCGCGGAAGACGCGCGATACGTGGATCTCGCGCCCGCGCGAAGGCGTGACGCCGAAGGGTCAGTGATGTCGCTCCCGTTGCCGTGCATAGTCGCGTAGACGATTTAGCCGTACGGGCAGGGAAGGGGTAAATAGTCGTCTCAGTGGTGGTCTCGGGCCGGCCCATACCGATGCGGGCGCCGTGTATGCTCGGCGTCCGTTTGCCAGTCTCCGCCATCCAAAGTAGACTGTGGGCGCTCGACCCTTCCCGCCGAAGGGAGACACACGAGTGGCCGCCGACATCGTCAAGTCTCTCCAGGCGCTGCGCGCTGCACGACAAGCGCTCGTCAAACGCGAGCGGGATCTCATTGCTGGCCTCAATGCCGTGCTGCCAAACGTCGGTTATC
>JBKPAK010000105.1:0-17549 GCA_046726415.1 Candidatus Methylomirabilota bacterium | reverse complement strand
TTCCTTCTCCGTGCGAGAGGGCGAGACCTTGGGGCTCGTCGGCGAGTCGGGCTCGGGCAAGAGCATGACGTGCCTCAGCATCGTGCGGTTGGTACCGCGGCCGGCCGCGCGCGCCGTGGGTGGCCAGGTCCTGCTCGACGGTGAGGATCTTCTGACCAAGAGCGAGAGAGAGATGCAGCGCATCCGTGGCCGCAAGGTCGCCATGATCCTTCAGGACCCGATGAGCTCGCTCAACCCGGTGTTCTCCGTCGGCATGCAGATGCGCGAACCAGTGGCCTCCTACCACGGACTGCGCGGCCGCGCGCTCACCGCGCGGGCGGCGTCGCTCCTGGCCTCCGTGCGCATCCCCTCGCCGGCCGAGCGCCTGCGCGTCTTTCCGCACCAGCTCTCGGGCGGTATGCGCCAACGCGTGGTGGGCGCCATGGCCATTGCGGGGCCGCCGCGGCTGCTCATCGCCGATGAGCCGACGACCAGCCTGGACCTCACGATCCAGGCCCAATACCTGAATCTCTTGAAAGAGCTGCAGGATCGCCACCGCCTGGCCATGATCTTCGTCACCCACAACCTCGGCATCGTCGCGCGCATGTGCGACAGCGTGGCGGTGATGTATGCCGGGCGCATCGTGGAGCTGGGACCGGTGCGCCAGCTCTTCGCGGCGCCGGCCCACCCCTACACGCGCGCCCTGCTCGAGTCCATCCCGCGGGTCGGTGCCCGGGCCGCCCGCCTCACGGCCATCGAGGGGCAGCCGCCCGACCTCGTGGCCCTGCCGCCTGGCTGTGCGTTCGTGCCGCGCTGCCCGCAGGCGATGGACCGGTGCCGCGTCGAGGCGCCGCCGGAGGTGGCGGTGGGCGAGGGCCACGTCACGCGCTGCTGGCTGCACGGGCCGTCGTGACGCGCATGCCGCTGGTCGAAGTCGCCGATCTCGCGAAGCTGTTCCGGGTGCGGCGCGGCAAGCTCGGCTGGTCCACGGCGCTGGTGCGGGCGGTGGACTCGATCTCGTTCACGCTCGACGGGGGCCACACGCTCGGTCTGGTCGGTGAGTCCGGCTGCGGCAAGACCACGACGTCGAAGCTGATTCTGGGCCTCGAGCGGCCGACGGCGGGGGCGATCCGCTTCGAGGGCCGGGATGTCCTGACCCTCGATCGCCTGGGGCGGCAGCGATTGCGGCGTTCGGTCCAGGCCGTGTTCCAGGACCCATATGCGTCGCTCGACCCGCGGATGCGGGTGGGCGCCATCGTGGCCGAACCGCTGGTCATCAACACCGAGCTGGACGCCGCCGCGCGCCGCCAGCGCGTGGCCGAACTCCTCGACCTGGTGAGCCTGCCCGAGCGCTCGGCCATGCTCTATCCTCACGAGTTCTCGGGCGGACAGCGCCAGCGCATCGCCATCGCGCGCGCCCTGGCGCTCTCCCCCAAGCTCATCGTGCTCGACGAGCCCGTCTCCGCGCTCGACGTGTCCATCCGCGCTCAGATCCTCAATCTCCTGACCGAGCTCCAGGAGCGTCTGGACGTGGCTTATCTCTTCATCGCCCACGATCTCGCGGCCGTGGCCCACATGAGCCACGCCATCGCGGTGATGTACCTCGGCAAGATCGTGGAGTGGGGCGACGCGGATTCGGTAGCGCTGGAGCCTCAGCACCCGTACACGCAGGCGCTCTTCGCCGCCGCCCTGCCCGTTGACCTCGACGGACCGCGCGAGCAGGTCGTGCTGTCGGGCGAGGTGCCCAGCCCGCTCGATCCCCCGGCCGGCTGCCGCTTCCACCCGCGGTGTAGGTTCGCTATGCCCCACTGCGCGACGGAGGAACCGCCGCTCCGCGAAACGAGCGGCCGGCTCGTCGCCTGCCACCTGTACGGTTGACCCGCCGCCCGGGTCCCCTGACCGCTCCAGGCGGCCTCGCCTGGTGGGGTCCCCGCCGGTTGGCGACCACGGCGGTGTTGTGCGCACGTGGCAATTTAGCTAATGTAGCCATATGGAAAGGGCCAAGATAGGAGAGCTGAAGAATCGCCTGTCCGCCTACCTCGGTCACGTGAAGGGCGGTGGCACCGTCGTGGTGCTGGACCGCGATCGGCCGGTCGCGCAGATCGTCCCCGTGACTGGACGCCTCGAAAACGGACGGGACCGCGGTCGCCTGGACCGTCTCGAGCGCCGTGGGCTGATTCGTCGGGGATCCGGAAAACTCCCCGGGTGGCTCGGGAAGCGGCGTCCACCGCGCCTGCGCGGAAGCGTCCTGAGGGATCTGGTGCGGGAACGGGAGTCGGGCTGGTGAGGTTCTGGGACACCTCCGCGCTGGTGGCGCTCGTCGTCAACGAGCCGGGGACATCGCACGCCGAGCGCTGGCTCCGCGACGATCCCGACGTCGTGGTCTGGACGCTCACTCGGGTGGAGATCATCTCGGCGCTGGCCCGACGCCGACGAGCTGAGCCGAGGGCAGGACGCCGGCTCCTCGCAGCGCGGCGCGAGATCCTCGAGGCCTGGCCCCATTGGTCCGAAGTCACATCCGTCGATCTCGTTCGCCGACAGGCCGAACGCGTGGTCGACGCGTACCCGCTGCGGGCCGCGGACGCCATCCAAATCGGCGCCGCCCTCGTGGCGGCCGAGGACGAGCCGGCGAGCCTCGAGTTCGTGACCTTCGACCCGACCCAGGCCGACGCCGCCGAGCGGGAGGGTTTTCGGGTCCTGGGACCATCGGGCCCTCGCCGGTGAGTCCTTCCTCCCTCTCGAACGCCTCGAAATTCCGACGCACCATGGCCGGAGGCTGCCTGATCGCGGCACCCCTCCTGCTGCTGTTGGGTGACGTGCTGGCCACACGAGGCCCGACCAACATCCGGGACTTCCTGGCCAAAGTTGCCGATGAGGAGTGGCAGAGTCCGCCAGAGCGGAGCCCCGCGGTGGCCGAGTCACTCTCGACGCAGTGAGGCGCCGAGCATCGCAGGGCCCCGCCGAGAGACGCGTTGAGCGGGGGGAAAGACCGAAGGTGAGCGAGGCGAACACCGCCGAGGCCGGCGAGAACTGTCCACCCGACGACCCCCTGACCGAGCGGGGCCAGTTCCCCATTCTCCGCTTGGCGCACGGGGCGGTGCTCCTGCTGGCAGGAGCGCTCCGGGTGTGGCGGCTGGACCAGAATGGCTTCGACAACGAGTACTACGCCGCCGCCGTCCGAAGCATGGCGTCGAGCCTCCACGCGTTTCTCTACAACTCCTTCGATCCCGCCGGGTTCGTCTCCGTCGACAAACCTCCGGTCGCGCTCTGGGTCCAGGTGGCCAGCGTCAAGCTCTTCGGCTTTCACGGACTGAGCGTCCTGCTTCCGCAAGCCCTCGAGGGCGTGGCCGCGGTGTGGCTGATCCACCACCTCGTCCTCCGCCGCTTCGGAGCGCCGGCGGGCCTGCTCTCCGCGCTCTTCCTGGCCCTCACCCCGGTCAGCGTCGCCGTCGACCGTTCGGGCAACCCCGAGAGTTGCCTTGTCCTGGTTCTCCTCCTGGCGGCCTGGGCCTTGACGCGCGCCTCCGAGGAGGGACACCGGGGCCTTTTGCTGCTGGCCAGCGCCCTGATTGGGCTCGGCTTCAACGTCAAGATGCTGGCCGCGTTCGTCGTGGTGCCAACCTTCGCCCTCGTCTATTTCCTGGGAGCACCTGTGGGTTGGCGACGCCGTGTCGTCGACCTCGCGCTGGCTGGTCTCATCCTGGTGGCGGCGTCCCTTCCTTGGGTGTTGGCCTACGACCTCACTCCGGCCGGACATCGGCCATTCGTCGGCAGTAGCAAGGAGAACTCGATGGTCGACCTGGCCATCGGCCACAACGGCATCGGGCGGTTCGTGAAGCTCGCGCGCCCGTCCCGGACCGGAGGCGAGGGCGCGTGGACCACACCGTCAGCGGCCGCGAATCCTGCGTCCGGGGCGGTCCCGCCGGCAGGCGCTCTGATCGGAGGGGCAAGGGTGTTCGTCCGATCCCCGGTAGGGCCACTGCGACTTGCCGACGGGCAGTTGGCCGCTCAGGTGGGGTGGTTGTTTCCGCTGGCGGTGATGGGGCCGGTGGTCGGGGCGCTGCAGAGCAGGGTCCGCCGGCGACTCGCCGCGACTGACCTGTCATTGATCCTGTGGGCGGGCTGGATGCTCAGTTACGGAATCGTCTACAGCTACGCGGCCGGCATCTTCCACTTCTACTACCTCTCGGCGCTCGCCCCGCCGCTCGCCGCGCTGGCCGGCGTTGGCGCGATGCGGTTGTGGACGTGCTATCTCGAGGGCGGGTGGGGCGCTCTCCTGCTCCCCGGCACCCTGACCCTCACCGCCGCGTCGCAGGTCTATGTCGAGGCGACCGCTCTGGGTTGGAGGTTCGGTCGATCGCCCAGCCTGAGCGCGGTCCTCATCGCTGCGCACGGAGGAGAGGGCGACTGGCGAATCTCTCTGCACGTCGCCCTCCTGGGCGGAACCTTGGCCGCCGTCGCCTGTCTCCTCGTCATGCTCCTTCTCGAGCGACGAGGTCGATTGGTTCGCAACCTCGCCGGCGTGGCTCTGGGCGTGGCGCTCCTTGCTTTGCTGGTGATCCCCATGGCCTGGGCGCTGAGCAGTGTGCTGGTCCCAGGCATTCCCGTGCTTCCCGCGGCCGAAGTATTGCGGCTGGATGGCCACATCATCACGGCCGACTTGCCCGTTCGAGGTCGGGCTGGAATACCCGCGAGCACCGCGAAGCTCGTTGGCCTTCTCCAGAGCAACCGCCAGGGCGAGCGCTATCTCCTGGCGACCTCGAGTACCCGGCTGGCCGCGCCCATCATCATCGAGACCGGCGAGCCGGTCATGGCCATGGGCGGGTTCCACGGGCTGGATCCCATCCTGAGTCCCGAGAAACTCGCGCACATGGTCGAGACGAGGCAGCTCCGCTTCGCCATGTTGGGCGACCTTTCCGTGGTCAGCCGCCGGCTGGGAGGGGAAGTGGCGCTGGGGCCGACCGCCGATTGGATCCGCGCCCACGGCACTCTCGTTGATCCGGCTCTCTGGCGCTCGACCGCCGAGGACGACAGTGCAGGAGAGGGCGGCGCGCGCACGCGAGGCGGTGATCTCGCCTCGGCTCCTGGACACGTCGAGGCCTCGCGCCGCCTCGCCCAGGGCCGCCGCGCGGGCCGGATGGAGCTCTACGATCTCCGACCCGACGGCGGGATCATTTCGGCTTCCTCGCGATGACGGCCAGAGGGACGGTCGTGCGAGTCTCGCTGGCGCGCGGTGCCTGGATCGAGCACGAGCCGAGCTGGATCGATCCAGGGACGGCCGATCAGCTGCTCGCGACGCTCCGCGAGGAACTCACCTGGGAGCAACGGGAGATCGTTCTGTTCGGACGGTCGATCCTCCAGCCGCGGTTGATCGCCTGGGCTGGGAATGTCGGCTACCGGTACTCGGGTCAGACACTTGAGCCGCGGCCCTTGACTCCCAGCGTTACTGCGCTCCTGGGGCGGGTGCGTGAACGCGCGGGTGTGCCGTTCAACCACGTCCTCATCAATCGCTACCGCACGGGCGACGATAGCATCGGTCTTCACTCCGACGACGAGGCCGAGCTGGGAGACGACCCCGTCGTGGCCACCGCCTCACTCGGCGTCTCGCGGCGCCTCGTGCTGGTCCCGCGCCGGCGGAGCGACGGCCCTCGACGGGTCATAGACCTGGGCCACGGCGCCTTGTTCGTCATGGGCGGAACCTGCCAGCGTCACTTCCGCCACGGCATCCCGCGCGAGCCCGGCATCCATGCGGAGCGGATCAGCCTCACCTTCCGCCAGATCGTCCGTGGTCCCTGACCGCCGTCCGCGGCCAGGGGCCGACCCCACGATCCCGGCCGACCCTGAACCAAGACTCCCGGGGCTTGTCGAGAGCAGCGCATAATGAGCCTGAGGCCCGATCGTCGACCACGTATCGCTCTGCGTCGAGAGGAGGCGCTATCATGGCGGGACCGGACACCCTCCACACCGCGGCGCCCGGCGCGGGCACCGTCGCCCCGAGGCTTCAACGGGAAATCATCCTGCTTCTGGCCTGGGGCCCGGCGATCCTGCTCCAGTTTGCGCATCCTCTCGTGGCGCGCGGGGTGGCCGACCACAGCGCATTTCGCGCCGAACGCTGGGGGCGCGCCCGACGCCTTCACCGGACCCTGGAGGCGATGCTGAAACTGTGCTTCGGCACCGAGGCAGATACCCTGGCCGCTGTGGCGCGCATCAACGCAATCCACGACCGCGTACATGGCCGGTTGCCTCAGACCGCAGGCATCTTCCCGGCGGGCACGTTCTACTCGGCGCACGACCCGACCCTGCTCGCCTGGGTCCACGCGACCTTGCTCGACATGAACCTGCGGATCTACGAGCTCTTCGTGGAGCCCTTGCCCCTCGCCAAGAAAGACCGCTACTGTGCGGAGGCCAGCGCTATCGAGGGACACTTCGGCATTCCCGAGGGGCGCCTTCCGCGGAGCGTCAGTGAGCTTCACCGATACATGGACGCGATGTTCGCGAGCGGGGAAATCAGCGTGACCGACACCGCACGGGGGCTGGCGCGCGCGATCGTCTATCCCCAGATGCCTCTGATCGCCAGGCCGGCGATCGGCTTCATGCGCCTGACGACCCTTGGTCTGCTGCCGCCCGCGATCCGCGCCGACTATGGCTTTCCCTGGAGCTTACGGCGCGAGGCCATGCTTCGGCGGACCACCGCGCTCGTCCGCACGCTGCTGCCCCTGACGCCGTCGATTGTCCGCCACTGGCCGGCCGCGCGCGCCGCGGGCCGGGCAGCGCGTGGGTCCGGCTGTCCGTTCCGGATGCTTGCGGGCGACCGTTCCTGACGCGTTCGTCGGCCTCGTCTCGGGCCAGTTGCGCCATGTGCGACCTCGACGCGGTCGCCCACCGTCCGTGGCCCACGCCTCCGGGACCGTGGATCATGGCCCAGGTCTGGCACGATCTTCTGTTCGCGCACTGGCCCATCGCGCGGGAGACCCTTCGCGGAACGCTTCCGAGCGCGCTCGAGCTGGACACCTTCCACGGGACGGCCTGGCTGGGGGTCGTCCCCTTCTGGATGAGCGGCGTACGGCTGCGGGGCATCCCTCCCCTTCCCGGGTTTTCGGCATTCCCCGAAGTGAACGTCCGGACGTACGTGAGGTACGGAGAGAGACCGGGTGTGTGGTTCCTCTCTCTCGACGCGGCGAACTGGCTGGCGGTGGCCGTCGCGCGGGCGTGGTTTGGCCTACCGTATTTCCGCGCCAAGATGGCGTGCACGCGCGACGGGGAGAATGTCTGCTACACCAGCGTCCGAACGCTCCGGAGGGCGCCGAGGGCCGAGCTGGCCGCGCGCTACGGCCCGCGCGGTGAGGTGTTCCACGCTCGGCCGGGTACGCTCGAGCACTGGCTGACTGAGCGCTACTGCCTGTACGCGGTCTCTCGGCGTGGCGACGTGCTGCGCGCGGAGATCGACCATCGGCCCTGGGCACTGCAGCCCGCCCAGGCGATCTTCGAGAAGAATACGATGGCCGGGGCCCAGGGGATCGACCGGCTCGCCGGCGCACCGCTCCTGCATTTCGCGCGGCGCCAGGATGTCCGCGTCTGGGCACCGCAACGCGCGAAGCATCCACCTCCCTGAGGGGCGGCCGACGGAGCCAGTCGCCTCGCTGAGGCGACTGGCCCACGTCAGCGGCGCGACGTGAGCTTCGGACCTCCGCGGCGAGATCGCACCGCCTGCGCCAGCCCTTGCAGGACAGGCATCGTCGCCGCCCAGTCGATGCAGGCGTCGGTGATGCTCTGGCCGTAGCGCAGGGTGTCGGGATCGACGAGATCCTGGCGGCCTTCCTCCAGGAAGCTCTCGATCATCACCCCGAAGATGGCCGTCTCTCCCTCGCTCACTTGCTCGGCGATGTCGCGGGCGACCAGCGGCTGCTTGCGGTGATCCTTGCTGCTGTTGCCGTGGCTGGTGTCGATCATGATGCGCGCGGGCAAACCGGCGGTCCGCAGCGCGTCCGCCGTCTTCTGCACGCTGACCGCGTCGTAGTTCGGGCCGCTGGCCCCGCCGCGCAGGATCACGTGGCAGTCGGGGTTACCGCGGGTGGAGACGATCGCGCAAAGCCCCTGCTCGGTCACCCCCAGGAAATTGTGCGGATGCGCGCTGGAGCGAACGGCATCGATGGCGATCTGCACGCCGCCGTCCGTGCCGTTCTTGAAGCCAATGGGCATGGAGAGGCCGGAGGCCAGCTCGCGGTGCACCTGGCTCTCCGTGGTGCGCGCGCCGATGGCCCCCCAGGAAACCAGATCTGCGGTGAACTGCGGCGAGATGGGATCCAGGAACTCGCAGCCTGCCGGCAGCCCCAGCTCCGCGAGGTCGACGAGCAGGCGCCGGGCGCGCCGCAGCCCCTCGTTGATCACAAAGCTCCCATCGAGACGCGGATCGTTGATGAGGCCCTTCCAGCCGACCGTGGTGCGCGGTTTCTCGAAGTAGACGCGCATGACGATGCAGAGATCGTCCCGCAGCTCGTCGGCGATGGCTTTGAGGCGGCCGGCATAGTCCATGGCGGCCACGGGGTCGTGGATGGAGCAGGGCCCCACGATCACCACCACGCGGTCGTCCTGCTCATTCAGGATGCGCGCGACCTGTTCGCGAGCGCGAGCCACGGTGGCCGAACCCTGCTCGCTGAGGGGGAGCTCCTCGACGAGGATCGCCGGCGGAATGAGGGGGCGGAAGCTCTCGATCCTGAGGTCGCGGGTGCGGTACAGCATCAGAGACCCCCAGTGACCACCAGAGTTTGTCCGCTCACGTAGTCGCTGTCCGGGCTGCAAAAGAGATAGACGGCGCCCGCCGCTTCCTCCGGCGTGCCTCCGCGCCCCAGAGGGATCATCTGATTCAACGCGGCGATCCGCGATCCTTGCACGCCCACCCTCACCTTGCGACCCTGCACCTCGATGCTGCCGGCCTCACCCTCGGCCAGGGGCTGGGTGAGGCGCGTCTGGATGTAGCCGAAAGCCACCGCGTTGACGGTGACGCTGTAGCGCCCCCACTCCTTGGCCATCGTCTTCGTCATGCCCATGATGGCGGCCTTGGCCGATGAGTAGTTGATCTGACCGGGGTTGCCATTGACACCCGACGTCGACGAAATGTTCACGACCTTGCGGACCACGCGCAGCCCGCGCTTCGTCTCTTCCTCGTGAGCCGCGCGCAGGTACGGCGCGAACGCGCGCAGGATGCGGAACGGCGCGGTGAGGTGGACGTCGAGGATGGCATACCACTGTTCGTCGGTCATCTTTTGGATGACGTTGTCCCAGGTGTACCCGGCGTTGTTGACGATGACATGCAGGCCGCCGAGCTGTTTCACCGCGGTGTCGACGATGCGCTCCCCGAAGTCCTTCGCGGTGACGTCGCCATTGCAGGCGACGGCCTTGCCGCCCATGGCCTGGATGAGCCTGATCGTCTCGGCGGCGGGCTCGTCGTCCAGGTCGTTGATCACGACGCTGGCGCCGTCCCGCGCCAGGCGCCGCGCTACTTGCTGGCCGATTCCACGGCCGGACCCCGTCACGATGGCCACCTTCCCGTCCAGCTGTCCCATGACACTCCTCACCGTGAAAAAACGTCAGACCCACGACGACGCAGACCGACTCACGATGATAGAGGAGCCCGGTGGTCCCGGCAACCGACAACTCGTGGTCGGGAGCGCAGCACCGAATTGACCGATGCATTGGGGTTTCACCGGAGTCCGCCTTGCGTCGGCGCGAGGTTCCCGTTATGGTCTCTCCCATCATGACCATCGAGGGCTCGGGACTCACGGCGCTCGACGCTTGGCGCGTGTCCTAGCGCGGCCTCGAGCTCAGCCCGGGACATCGGCGCGTGCCAGCCATCCGATTCGACGTCGCCCTTCGACGATCCCTCGATGCGGGGCGCTCGTTCGGCGACGCCGGGCCCTACGAGGAGCTGAAGGGGCGACTGCACTTCGCCATCGATCCGGCCCATCCCGCCAACAGGCGAATCACCGACGTGGCGCGGGCCCCGGGCGATGGAGGGGGGCGCGTCGAGTTCGCCTCCGATGTCTCCATCCTGCTGCCCGTGGACCGCGGGCGGGGAAACGGGCGGGTCGTGCTTGACGTGGTCAATCGCGGCAATACCGTCGCCGTGCCCAACTTCAACCACGCGACCCGGCCTGTGTTCGGGCCGGGGTCAGATCCCAACCCGCCCATCGACGTGGGCGACGGGTTCCTCATGCGGCGCGGCTACGCGGTGGCCTCCTGCGGATGGCAGGTCGATCTGCCCGATGTCCCCGGGCTCTTCCGACTGCTCGCTCCCGACGCGCTCGATGCGCACGGGCAGCCCCTGCGGGGACGCGTGTACACGCAGCTCCAGCCGTCGGCCGACATCGCTCACATGTTGCTCTCCGATCGAGGCCACCACCCGTATCCGGCAGCAGACCTCGACGCGCGAGATGCGCTGATGACGGTGCGCGACCAGCCGGACGGACCGGCCACCGTCATTCCGCGCGCGCGCTGGCGCTTTGCCCGAGTGGTGGGCGACACGGTCGTGCCTGATCCAGGGCACGTCCATCTCGACGGCGGCTTCGAGAAAGGGCGACTCTACCGGGTGGCGTACATCGCGGTGGGAGCGCCGGTGCTGGGTCTCGGGATGGCCGCGCTGCGCGATTGCGTCTCGTGGCTCAAGCACGGCACGGCGGCCGAGGGCAATCCGGCCGCGGGATTCATCCGCCACGCCTTCGCGTACGGGCGCTCACAGACGGGCCGGTTGCTGCGCACGCTCGTGTACAACGACATCAACCTCGACGAGGGGGGTCGAGAGGCACTCGACGGAATCATCGCCAACGTGCCGGGTGGGTTGCGGGGCGAGTTCAACCAGCGCTTTGGGCAGAACTCCAAGGATCGACCGCACATGATGGCGCACCTCTTCCCGTTCACCGATGTGCCACAGACGGACGAGGCCACGGGCGCGCAGGATGCGCTGCACCGCCGCCTGGATGCGCGGCGAAGCCCGCTGAAGGCGTTCTACACGAACACCTCGGCGGAGTATCATCGCGGCGACGCCTCGCTGATCCACACCGACCCCGACGGCCGTCGGGACATCGTCCACGGCCCGCACACGCGCATCTACCACTTCGCCGGGACGGAGCACGGGCTCGGCGTGTGGCCGCCGACCGACACCCAGCCCGCGCCCGCCGATCCCACCGGGACGGTCGACCGCTCGCAGAACCTCCGCGGGACCATCGACTACGGGCGCCTGCTGCGCGCCTGCCTGGTCAACCTCGACCGCTGGGTGGTCGACGGCGTGACGCCGCCGCCGAGCGCACATCCGCGCCTGGCCGACGGGAGCGCGGTGGATCCGGATGAACTGATCAAGCTGTTCGATCGGATCCCGGCGAGCCGCTACCCGCGCCACCACGCGCGGCCCCGGCGGCTCGACTTCGGCGCCGACGAGGAGATGCGCGAGGTGCGCACGCTGCCTCCCGGCGAGGGCCCCGCGTACGGCTCACGCGTGTCCGCCGTCGACGGGGACGGCAACGAGGTGGCGGGGATCGCGGTGCCCGAGCTGATGGTGCCCCTGGCCACCCACACCGGCTGGACGCTCCGCCACCCCGATATCGGCGGCGCCGAGCAGCTCCTTGTCTTCGCGGGCGCGACCATCCCCTTTCCGCGCACGCGCGCCGAGCGCGTGGCTTCTGGCGATCCCCGCCCCGCCATCGAGGAGCGCTACCCTTCGCGCGAGGCCTACCTCGAGCGCGTCCGGGGCGCCGCGCGCTCGCTGCGCGCGCATGGGCATCTCCTCGAGGAAGACGTCGAGCTGTCGGTCGTGCGCGCGGCGCGGCTGTGGGACTTCCTGATGGGAGAGCGCGGCTGAGCCACGAGACGGGACGACCCGACGGCGGAGCCCCGCCGAACCAGCCGGCGGAGCCCTTCACCAAGAGCCTGGAGCGAATGAATCGCTTCCAGGAACCGGAGGCCCGGCGGCTGATCGCCGATCTCGCGCTGCCTCCCCGCTCTCGAGGGCTCGACGTCGGCTGCGGCGTCGGCCTCTTCGCGCTCTGGCTGGCCGAAGCAGTGGGACCAGGCGGCCAGGTCACCGGCATCGAGCCGACCGCCGAGCGCGTCGAGGCCGCCCGCCAGCTCGTCGGCGGCGCCTTCGGCTCGGGGCGTCTCGAGTTCCGCGAAGGCGACGCGACGGCCGTCGACGCACCCGATGGCTCGTTCGACTGGGTGTGGTGCAGCGATGTGCTCCATCACGTCCAGGCGACCGCCGTGGCGCTGAAGGAGTTCGCCCGCGTCCTGCGGCCAGGCGGGCGCGTCATCGTGAAGGAGTCGCAGCTCCTGCCTGCGCTGTTTCTGCCCGGTCATCCCGCGCTGGAACGGCGGCTGCGCGAGGCCGAGATGCAGTGCAGCCGTCAGGAGGGCGGCGAGTTTTCGTTCGAGGAGCGGCGGCAGCGCACCCGAGCCTCCCTGCGCGAGGCCGGTCTGCGCGTCGAGGGCTTCCGGACGTACGTGCTCCAGCGCGCGGCGCCGCTGCCCGAGGCCGCGCACGACTATATCCAGCACGTCGTCTTCGAGCGCAACTGGGGCGAGCGGATCCGCGGGCTGCTGGCGCCCGAGGACTGGACCGCCCGCTGCGCGCTCTGCGACGCCGCCTCGCCCCACTCGATTGTGGCGAGCCCGGAGTACTACTGCCTCTATCCCATGAGCGTGGTCAGCGCGCGCCGGGAGGACCGCGCCACCGCCTGATGGCGCCCGCCCATGGGCAGCGTCGACGGCCGAGCGCTCCGAGAGGCGCCGCCGGCGCGAGGCGGTACCCGCGACCATACGCGCGGCGCGCCATAACGGCGCAGCCGGACGAGGGAGGCGCGACATGACCGAGCGCTGGCGCATCGCGGGTGAGTATCTAGAAAATTGCAACTGCGAGGTGCTGTGTCCCTGCCTGCTCGGACCGCGCAGCGCGGCGGGAGCGCTGGCGCGGCCCACGGAGGGGCACTGCGACGTCCCCGTCGTGTTCCAGATCCGCTCGGGGCATTACGGCAGTGTCGACCTCGCTCGGACACACGTCGCCCTGGCCGTGTACACCCCAGGGGCGATGGGCGACGGCAACTGGACGTTCGGCCTGTACGTCGATCAGGTGGCCTCTGCTCCGCAGCGCGAGGCACTAGAGCGCATCTTCGGCGGTGCCGCCGGGGGGGTCATGGCGCGGGTCACATCGCTGGTGGCGACGCGCCTGCCCACCCGGCTCGCGGCGATCGAATTCGGCATGGAAGGCCGGCGGCGCTGGGCCCGCATTCCCGGTGTCCTCGACGTTGAGATCGAAGGTATCGAGGGGCGCCAGCCGGGTACGGAGAGCTGGATCGACAACGTCAGGCACTTCGTGTCGTCGCGTCTGGCCGCAGCCAGGGCCACGCACTCGTCGTACCAGGACCACGGTTTCGCCTGGAACAACACTGGGCGCAACGGCCACTACGCGAGCTTCGAGTGGAGCGGACCGTAATCGCCGGCCGCTCGACACTCCGCGCGCCCTTGCCGACGCCGGCCCCGCCTCCCCCTCAGGGCTGGAGCCGCGTGGCGCTCCAAGGTCTCCCCTTAAACTGGTCGCCCGTGCGCTCGAGTCGACGCCACCACACCGCACGATCGTGAACGCGGGCAGGCTGGCCCACCCAGAGCTCGATGCGCTCGGCCCACACGCGATAGCCGCCCCAGCGGGTGGGCCGGGGCGCGTCGCCGCCGCATTGCTTCGCCGTGGTCTCGACTTTGGCGAGCATCGCCGCCCGCGAGGCAATGGGTCGGCTCTGGTCACTCGCCGCGGCAGCGACGCGCGCATCGGGGGGACGCGACGCCCAGTACGCGTCCGAGTCGGCATCGGGCGCCAAGGTGACGGGCCCTTCGATGCGCGCCTGCCGCTCGAAGACGTCCCAGTGAAAAACGAGCGCCGCGTACGGGTGGACGGCCAGTGCGGCGCCCTTGGCGCTCTCGCGATCGGTGTAAAAGACGAGCCAGCCGGCCTGCGCGTCGAAGCCCCGACAGATCACCATGCGGGCGGAGGGGCGCCCATCTCGACTGACGGTGGCGAGGGTCATGGCCGAGGCGCTGCGGACGGACTGGGTGGCCTCGGCCAACCAGTGCTCCAGCAAGCCGAGCGGCTCGTCGGGAAGCGGTTCGGGCAAAAGCGGCTTGAAGACGGGTGTGGGCGGCGCGGGCTGGGTCATGTCGCTATCATAGCCAGCCCTCAGCCCACGCCAGGGAGGAGCACCGGTGGCTTCGTCCCCTCAGGAAAGGGGCGCGAACCGCCCTGCGGCCACCGTCACCTCTCTCACGCAGCGCGCGGGATTGGCGGCCTCGAGCACGGGCGGTCGGTCTCCGGTGTGGATGTAGTCGGCCAGCAGCTTGCCCGCCATCGGGCCGCGCCCGAACCCCGAGGAGGCCAGACCGCTGACGATGTACAGGTTCCCGCGCCCGGGAATCCGTCCGATCAGCGGTTTGCCGTCGAGCGAGAAGGGCATTAGCCCTGCCCACGTGCGGGACACTGGGATCTCTGCGAGAAGCGGTAGCACCTCCGCGGCTTGACTCCGGTTGACCTCGATGCCCGCGGGATCCGGCGTGGTGGTGTACCCGACGAGCTGGCGATCGCCGCCGAAGATGATGTCGCCCTCGCGCGTCTGGCGCCCGTACAGATGCCGCGTGAGCCGGTGGGCTCCGCGGTGCGTCAGTTCGGGCGGCGACTCGGCGTCGTGGTCCGGATTCTCCTCCCAGAAGAGCGCCGACTCGACCGATCCGATCACGTGGAACACGCGCGGGGGAAGGGGCCGGGTCGCCCACATCTGGCCGCGGACAGGTACGACGGGGATGGAGAGTCCCAGCGAGGCTCCGACCGGCGCGCACCACGCCCCGGCGGCGATCACCAGCACGCCAGCGGCGAACGCGCCTTGCGATGTCTCGACGCGATAGCCGTCACTCTCCTCGCGAACCCCGCTCACTTCGTGCTGGGTGAGGACGCGCGCCCCGGCTTGGGCGGCCGCCTCGGCGAACGCCCGCGTGGCCTTTCGCGGATCCGCCTGCGCCCGCAGCGGAGCCCAGAGCGCGCCGGCCAGACGCGGATTCAACTCAGGCTCCAGCCCGCGCGCCTCGCGCGTGCTCAGAATCTCGGTGCGCAAGCCCCGCGCGCGGAGCCCCTGGACTCGCCGCCGCGCCCACTCATGTTGCGCTTCGGTGTGAATGGCCCGCAGGGAACCCGACTGGCGAAACTCGATGTCGAAGCCTTCGTCGAGCTGGAGCGCGCGGAAGATCTCGAGGCTTCCCGCGGTCAGAGAGGTCTGCAGGTCGGGGACATCGCCCCAGCCCAGCGAGTCGATGGACCCCGCATTCACGCCGGAGGCCTCGGAGCCGATATCGCCGCGCTCGAGAAGCGCGACGTCGTGGCCCGCATGGGCCAGATAGAGCGCGGTGGACGCCCCGGCAATGCCGCCGCCGAGGATGAGGATCTCCGACTCGGGCATGGCGTCAGATCTGGGAGTAACCACTGCCCGGGCGTGACGCGTCGACGCCGCGGCCCTTCGCCGCGTCGATCCAGCCGAACTCCTTCAAGATCTGCTGGCTGTAGGTCACGCGGCCGGTGACGGCGTCGAGCGCCGCCGTGGCCAGGAGCAGCGCCGCCTTCGCCATGAGAACGGGCGGCTCGCCGCGCGGGTCGTCGAGGCTGCTCACGAGCCGGTGATGCACGGTCCCTGGCGTGGGCACGACTTGCGATGGGGAGACCGCGGTGACGGAGATGCCGTGCTCGTAGACCTCTTCGGCCAGCCCCTGGGTGAACCGCTCGAGCGCGGCCTTCTCGGCTCCGTAACACGTCCCACCGCGAATGGCCGGCCTGTCCCGGTAGGGGCCGCGGCCTGGTCCCACTGCCGCTCCCGAGGAGATGTTGACGATGCTTCCCCGCCGGCGCGGAATCATGTCCTCGAGGGCGAGCTTGCTGAGGATGAAGGGGGCGTGCAGATTCACCGCCCACGAGCGCAACCACCTGTTGGTGGGAAAGTCCTTGACGGGAACGTAGTAGGTGAGCGCGGCGTTGTTGACCAGCACGTCCACGGGCCCGTAGATCTCGCGCGCGGCCCGGATGAGGGCTTCGCACTCGTCCGGCTCCGAGATGTTCGCGGTGATGGCGGTGGCCTCCCCGCGCGCCTGACGGATGGCGGCCACCGTGGTTTCGAGCGACCCAGCGAGAGGGTGTTCCCCCTCCCTCAGCGTCCGGGCGGCGCAGACAATGCGGCCGCCCTCGGCTGCGAAGAGCCGGGCGATGTCGGCGCCGATACCGCGGCTCGCCCCGGTCACCACGACGACCTTGCCATCGAGCTTCCCCATGCCCGCTCTCCTCTTCGCCGGGTTCAGCTGGTCCGGCACATCGGCCAATCCCCAGAGCCTGCCGATCCGGACCACCATCCACCATGCTCGCGCTGCGCATGCATGTGCGCGGTGGATGGTAGCAGGGCATGCGGCATCCCTGCCACGCCGCCCCCGCTGAGCGCATATAATGCCGCCATGCCCGGGCCGCTCGCGGGAGTCCGCGTGCTCGACTCCACCACCGTCGTGCTTGGCCCGCTGGCCGCCCAGACGCTCGGCGACCTCGGGGCCGACGTGATCAAGATCGAGCCGCCCGAGGGCGACACCACCCGGCAGCTCGGCCCGGCACGCCATCCGGGCATGGCCGCCTTCTACCTGGGCTGCAATCGCGACAAGCGCAGTCTCGTCCTGGACTTCAAGCAGCCGGCCGGGCGCCAGGCCCTGTTCCGCCTGGCCCGGGACGCCGACGTCCTCATGCACAACTTCCGACCTCAGATCGCCGCCCGGCTCGGGCTCGAGTACGACAAGTTCCGCTCCGTCAATCCGCGACTGGTCTACTGCGCGACGTACGGCTTCCGAGCCGCCGGGCCCTACGGGAGCAAGCCGGCTTACGACGACATCATCCAGGCTGCCTCCGGCCTCACGTCCCTCCAGGCCCCGCTGACCGGCGACCCACGGTATCTGCCCACCATCGTCGCCGACAAGACCAGCTCCATGGCCGTGCTGTCCTCGGTGCTGGCCGCGCTCTTTCATCGCGAGCGCACCGGTCAGGGGCAAGCGCTCGAGGTGCCGATGTTCGAATCCGTGGCCGCCTGGGTGATGGTCGAGCACCTCTACGGGGAGACGTTCGTTCCCGCCCTCGGCAGCGCTGGCTACAAGCGGATCCTCAATCGGTGGCGCCGTCCCTTTCCCACGAAGGACGGTTACCTGGCCGTGCTGCCGTACACCGACGCCAATTGGAAGAGCTTCTTCGCGCTGGCGGGGCGGCTCGACCTCCTCCAGGATCCCCGCTACTCGTCGCTGGCCACGCGGCTGGCCAACATCGAGCCGCTGTACGAGGAGCTGGGCAAGATCGTGGCCACGCGCACAAATGCCGAGTGGCTCGAGGCGCTCGAGGGGGCCAACGTGCCGGCCATGGTGGTCAACACGCTCGAGACGTTGCTCCGCGATCCGCAGCTCGAGGCGACGGGCTTCTGGAGGATCGTCGAGCACCCTACCGAGGGAACGCTCCGCACCCCGGATATTCCCACGAA
>JBKPAK010000104.1:0-10809 GCA_046726415.1 Candidatus Methylomirabilota bacterium | reverse complement strand
GCCGTCATCAGCCCGGTATTCATGTCGTAGACCTCGGTGGCCACGGGGGAGCCGGACAGCCGGCTGATGGTGCGGGCGCCCTCGTCGTTGATGTACCAGAGACGATGGCGCAGGATCTCGAAGGTCTTCGCGTCGAGGCGGAGACCCTCCTCCATCACCAGTGCGCTCATCGGATCACTCTCCTCGCCGGGAGCGAAACGTTGGATTGCTCTCCTCGCCTGGAGCGAAGCGCGCGACGTGGCGTCCGCTCGGGCTCGGCGGGGCCGGTCATGAGATGGGTGACGATGTCGTCGCGAACGCTCCGGAGATGCTGCCGCGCCGCCTGAGCGGCGCCCGTCGGATCGCCGCTCCGCACCGCCTCATAGATCGCCTGGTGCTCGACGTGCGACCGCTCGGCTCGGCCGGGCAGGTCCCAGGTCGCCGCGCGCTCGGGAACGAGACGCTCGCCGAGCGCGCCCGCCATCTTCCGGAGAGAGGCATTGCCCGAGGCGCGCAGGAGAGCGTCGTGGAAACGAAGGTCGGCCTGGACCAGACCTGTGATGTCCTTGGCGGCGGTGGCCGCGGCCATCCGGCGCAGCGCGTCCACCATCTGCTCGAGGTGGTCGGGGCCGATGCGGCGGGCCGCCAGTTCGGCCGCGAAGGCCTCGCAGGCCTCACGGGCCTCGAGGATTTCGAGGATGTGGCGGCGGTGGCGGTCGACCCACGCATGCCAGCCAGGTCGCAATTCGTGGGCGTCGCTCGGCGCCGCGCGCACGAAGCTGCCTCCGCCGCGTCGGGTGGCCACCAGCCCCATCGCTCCGAGGAACTGAAGGGCTTCGCGCACCGTGCCCCGACTCATCTTGAGGCGATCGGCGAGCTGTCGCTCGCCCGGAAGCCGCATGCCCGGGGCGAGCTCGCCGTGCTCGATGAGCCGGCGGATCCGGGCTACGGCGTCGTCGCGGCGACCGTTGGAACGCGCACGCTTCGACGACATTTAGGCGCCTTCGGCTCTGACCGGGGTTGAGCGGCCCATCGCCTTCTGCTTGCGCACCTTCGCGAGCAGATGCTCGCCCGAGGTGACCGCGCCGTACCGGGGCGGGTTGTCGGCCCCGCAACAGGTGTGAATGGGCGTGATCACGGCGTCGTAGTTGGGCTGATGGAAGAACACGAGCGACAACCGACCTGTTCGGGCGGAGTCGCCGCGCTCGGGATTGACGACGCGATGCAGGGTGGATACCCAGCGGTCGTTGGTCCACTGCGCCATGAGATCACCCAGGTTCACCACGAAGCCGCCGGGGACGTGAGACACGTCGGCCCACGTCCCGTCCGGCCGTCTCACTTGAAGTCCCGGAGGGCCGTCCAGGCGCAGCAAGGTGAAACTGCCGTAGTCCGTGTGCTCGCCAGAGCGAAGCTGTCCGGCCAGAGGAGGTTCTACCTGAGGTGGGTAGTGGACGACCTTGAGGTGGCTGATGTGCCGGTTCACGTAGGGCCGAAAATAGTCCTCGGGCAGGGCGAGGGCGAGCGCGAAGAGGGCCGCCATTTCGTCGGACAGCCGGGCCATGGCGCGGTAGTACTCGGTGAAGATGGCGCAGAGCTCGGGTGGCCGTCGCGGCCAGAGGTTCGCTGAGAAGAAGGGTCTAGCTTTCGGGCTCTGTGCCTCGTCTTCTTCCATGTTTACGGGGCCGATGGTCAGGGACTCCTTCAGATCGGCGGGCGCCGCCTTGTCGAGGCTGTAGGAGAGCCCCTCGCCCGCGACTGGGCTATAGCCTTTGCTGCTGGTGGCGCCGTGCCGAATCTCGAGCTTTTCCTCGAGCGGAAGGTCGAGGGCAACCTCGTCGGTCCGCCGCGCGATCTCTTCTGGAACGCCGTGCCCCACGATGGTCAGGAACCCGATCTCCTCGCAGGCCCGCCCCACTTCCCGGGCGAGGCGCCGCTTGTCGTGCTCACTGCCCGTGCGGAACGGCTCGATGTCGATATGAGGGACGAACGCTGCCGAGCGCGCGCTCATGCTCGGCCCTCCATGACCGCGGCGCCCCGGAGCGCGGACAGGATCCGCTCGGGGGTCACCGGCAAGGTCGTGAACGTGGGACCGAACGGCCGCAGCGCATCCTCGATCGCGTTCACCACCGCCGCCGGCGGGCCCATGATGGCGCCCTCGCCCACTCCCTTCATCCCGCCGGGGATGTGAGGGGCCGGCGTTTCGGTGTGGTTCAGCCGGAAGCGCGGCAAGTCGGCGGCCGTCGCCATGACATAGTCCATGAATGTCCGACTCATGGGCTGGGCGGCGGCGTTGTAGCGAAGCTCTTCCCAGAGCGCTTGCCCTATGCCCTGCGCGATGCCGCCGTGGACTTGCCCCTCGACCACGAGCGGATTCAGGAGGGTGCCCGAATCATGCACCATCACGTAGTCGAGGAAATGAACCTCGCCAGTGAGGGAGTCGACCTCGACCACCGCGACGTTGACGCCATAGGCAAAGGTGAAGTTGGGCGGATCCCAGGTCGCCACCGCATCGAGGCCGGGCTCGACGCCGTCGGGAAGGTTGACGGTCAGATGATATGCGGCGCGTCCAACCTCCGCGAGCGCCACTGACTTCCACGGCGCGCCCCCCACCGAGATCCGACCGTCGTTGATCACCAGGTCCTGGGGGGCCGCCTCGAGTAGGTGGGCGCCGATTCGCAGGATTTTTTCGCGCAACCGCTCGGCGGCCTTCAGTACCGCAGCGCCGCCGGTCGTGCCGCCGCGGCTGCCCCCGGTACCGTAGCCCGTGTAGGGACAGACCGGGTGTCGCCGGTTACCACGTAGATGGACTCGGGACGCACGCCGAGGGCGTCAGCCGCCACCTGGGCGAGGGCGTTGGTGAGCCCCTGGCCCATGTCGCACAGACCGGTGTAGAGCGTCACGTCGCCGCTCGGCTCCATGCGCAGCCGCGCGATGTCGTAGCCCCCCTGTCCGGAGCCGCTCATGTTGAGGATGCGCGAGGGGCCGAGGGCGCCCGCGTCGATGTGCACCGACATCCCGATGCCGAGGTGACGCCCGATCCCTCGCCCCTCGTCCTGCCGGCGGCGCCAGCCTCGATAGTCGAGAGCCTCGAGCGCGCGGTCGAGGCAGTCGGCATAGCGCCCGCTGTCGAAGAGATAGCAGAGCGTCTGGAAGGGGAACTGCTCGGGCCGGATGAAGTTTCGGCGGCGCACGTCGACTGGATCGAGTCCCAGCCTGGCGGCCAGCCGGTCGACAAGGCGCTCGATGACGAAGTTGGCCTGCTGTTGCCCCCACCCACGGTAGGAACCGAGGGGCGTCTTGTTGGTGACGACGCCCTTGACGCGCACGCTCGCGTTGGGTATCGCATAGGCTCCGGTGAGCATCACCGACGTGCACCACACCGGCCCCATGCTCACGGTGTGCAGGTGCGCCCCGAGGTCCCCCAGGATGTCGGCAGAGAGCGCGGTGATCGTCCCGTCCGGGCGGGCCCCCAAGGTCGCTTCGATGACCTGCTCCCGCGCGTGGACGGTGGTGACGAACGATTCCAGGCGGTCCTCGATCCAGCGCACCGGGCGGCGGACCTTTCCGGCCAGGAGCGCCACCGCAACCTCCTCGGCATAGAAGTGGAACTTGGCGCCGAAGCCCCCGCCGAGACGCGGCGCGATCACGCGGATCCGGTGCACGGGGACCTTGAGGATGTCCGCGAGATAGTCGCGGGCCTGATGGAGGACCTGCGTGGTCGACCAGATGACGAGGTCGCCGCGGTGGGCGTCCCACTCGGCGAGGACGCCCCGCGTCTCGATCGGACAGGCGAAGTTCCGCTGGATGGAGAAGCGCTCCTGGATGACGACCTCGGCCGCCGCCAGAGCGCGATCCGCCTCGCCCATGGCGGTGCCGTAGATCGCCGCCACGTTGTCGGGCCAGCCATCGTAGAGGCGCGGCGCTTCCGGCGCCAGCGCTGCCATCACGTCGGCCACCGCGGGTAGGGGCTCCCATGCGATCTGGATGCGCTCGAGCGCGTCCTCAGCCACATACCGCGACTCCGCCGCCACCGCCGCCACTGGCTCACCGACGTAGCGCACTCGCTCGCGCGCGAGCGCCCAGGTCGGGGTGGGGCGTTCGTCCTGGAAGTGGATGAAGACCGGCTGCGGGCCGAGATCGGCCGGCAGATCGCCCCCGGTCAGCACGGCGTGAACGCCGGGCAGCGCGCGCGCCTCTCGCGCGTCGATGGCCCTGATGCGCGCATGGGCGTGAGGGCTTCGGAGAAAGGCGGCGTGAAGCATGCCCGGTCGCGTCACGTCGGCGATGAAGACCCCCTTTCCCGAGAGAAGCTCGGGATCCTCCCGCCGGCGCAGCGGCCGGCCGACCCAGGTCGCGTCGCGCGTCTCAGACATGAGTGGTCCCCGCGCCGTCGCGGACCCCTGCCGTCAGTGAGCGAAGGCGGGGGGCGACCGCCTCCATGAAGCGGCGCAATACCCCGAGGCGGGTCTGGCCGGCCGGGGCGAAGGGCACGACGTTTACCTGCGCGATTTCCGGCACGGCCCGAAGCAGCGCGTCCAGTCGCTCCGCGCACTGGTCCGGGGTTCCGGCCAGCCCGAAGCGCGCCGCGATCTGGGACGGAACGGCCGGCGCGGCCCGATGGACGGAGGCCACCGAGAGATCCCACCCCTGCCCCTCCATGATTCGCGCGTAGTCTTTGGGCATCTCGATGCCGAGCTGGTCGAGGACCGGCCGGCTCGTGGCCAACGAGGTCGCCACCATCGGCCGGATAGCGTCCACCGCCGCGTCTGGATCGTCGGCGATGGCCGTATAGAGCCAGGCCGCGAAGCGGAGATCCGCGAGAGGCCGCTTCGCGGCGGCGGCACCGCGGCCCACTTCAGCGAGGATGTAGCGCCATCCCTCGACGGTGCCGATGCCGCCGGCGATGACGCCGTCGGCCAGCTCGCCCGCCATTCTCAAGATCAGCGGTCCGCGCGCGCCGACATGGATCGGCACGTCGCGGCGGGGAGGGGTGAAGTCCAGTCGCGCCTCGCGGGCGCGAACGAGCCGGCCGTCGATGGTGACGGCTTCCCCGCGCAGCATGGCCCGGATGAGGCCGATCGCCTCGCGCAGGGCGCGCGCCGGCTGCTGGCGCGCGATGCCGAGCGCGCGGTGATTGGTGCCCCCGGCGCCCATCCCGAGCACGGCGCGTCCCGCGGCCACCTCGTCGAGAGTGCCCAGGGCGACGGCGGTGAGCGCGGGGTGTCGGCTGTAGGGATTGGTGACGCCGGGGCCGAGGCGAAGGCGGCTGGTGTGCGACGCGATGACGGCCAGCACGCTGTAGACGTCGCGCTGAAGTCGCTCGTCGTTGCCCCAGAGGGTATCGTAGCCGAGCGCCTCAACCTCGCGGGCCAGGGCCACCAGGGCCGGCACGGGTTCCTCCAGCGGCAACGCGACCCCGAAGGTGACGCTCATCGACTGGCGACTGCCATGGCGCCCCTCCCTCCGCGACTCGCGGCTGACATGGATGACTCCTCCATCATGGTCGCGCCGCAACTGGTCGGACCAGTTAGACCGTTTGCCTGCGCCGCGACCAGATCGGTCGGACCAGTCGCGGCTCGTTCTATGAATGCCATCCCCGGTGCGCTGTCAAGAAGATTCGGCGACTTGGGGGTGCCGACGAGGATACCGGCGGAAGCGTAGAATGTCGCACACGATGGCCGGGACGGCGCTCGTCGGCTTCTTTCGCCGGTCGCTGCCTCCGCTCGTTCTCCTGCTCCTGCTCGCGCTCCCGGATCGGGGGCATACCCATCCCCATGTGTTCGTCGCGTACTCCTTTGATCTCGTCTTCGGAGCGGACGGGCTCGATGGCGTTCGGATGACATGGGAGTTTGACGACTTCTTCAGCAGTCTGCTGCTTCAGACGTACGACGCGAATGGCGACGGCCGCTTCTCCCCCGAGGAGACGCAACGGCTCGAGCGCGAGCAGTTCGCCGGCCTGCGGGGCTTCGACTACAACATCGAGCTGTTTCTCAATGGCACCCGCGCCAACATTCCAGCCGCCATCGACTTCCAGGCCAGCGTCCACGAGCGGCGGGTGGCATTCAGCTTTCTGCTGCCGTTCTCCCCTCCTCGCCCTCGCGCGGGGGCACTCGAGCTCATCGTGGACGACCCGGACTATTACTTCGCCATAGCCTACGATCCACGCAGGCCGGCCCGCGCGCTGCCCCCGGGCAGCGGCCAGACGACGTGCGCCAAGTCGACCGAGCGTCAGCGCTACCGACCACTCGGGATCACCTGCACCTTTCACCGTTGAACAGGGGTGAGCCGATCCGGGTGTGATGGGCGCGCGATGGGGGGTGTCGTCGGGATGCGGTGATGCGCCCCGCTCGGCGGGCCCGCCTCGGCGAGATCGACGAGCAGGGCCGCATGGTCGCTGAGGGCCTCTCGCCGGCGGCGGTGTGCCGCGCCGCCCCACGCGTATCCGGCCTCCACGAGGTGCGCCAGCAGCGCGCGGTTGACGAAGGCCTGGTCGATGCGGAAGCCGTTCCGGCCGTTCGGCGAATACCACGTGTAGACGCGGGCGGCGGCGCTGAGGTGGCGAAAGGCGTCAACCCAGCCGCAGCCGGCGAGGGCGTCGATCCAGCCCTCCTCGCGCGCGTTGAAGACGGGCACCTCCTCATCGAGACCCCGCCGTCCCGAGTTCGTATCGCCGACGAAGAGCGCAGGGCCGAGGCGCCAACGCCGGGCGCAGGCCAGCACCGAGTCCAGGAATGGATCCTTGCGCCCTCCTGCGCGGTTCGGCACGTGCATCGCTCCGAGCATGAGCGAAAGGGGGGCTTCCACGGCGGCCATGAGCCAGCGACCGGGCTCGGAAGGCGCACCGTGGAGACGGACGTGGCGCAGAGGCCAGCGCGCCGCAATCAGCAGCGCGTTCGCGCCTGGTCGCCTCGGATCAGCCGTCGCCAGTTGATGGGGTAGGCCCCCGGCCGCGAGGCCGGCGGCCAGCGCGCGGCTCGGCGCCGTCGATCGGAACTCCGACAGGACGACGGCGTCCGGTGCCCAGCGCTCGAGCTGGCGGAGGATGCCATCGACGCGCCGCCCGCCCCCCGCCCGAATGTTCCACGCCACGATCCGCATGCCTTGGCGCTCTCACGCGGGCATCTCGTCGTCGGGAGGCGTCGGGATCCACCACTCCTCCCCGCGCGCCGTCGTCACGTACTCCGGCCAGCGGTAGTGAACCGGCGCGGGAAAATTGCGCGGGAGGAGGGGTGGCACCCATCGCGAGCCGCCGATCCCGCCGCCAGTCCGCTCCACGAACTCGCTTCGGGCCCGCTCGACGGCGGCCGGGGATGCCATCAGCTCGACCAGCGTCGCGCCGATGGCTCGCCCCGCCGTGTACCAGAGGGGGTCGATGGCCGGCGGGAAGCCGCCCAGGGCGTTCCGTGGCCAGTCGGGATAGCGGTAGTCCGGCACCGCCGGCCGGAGCATTGCGCGGCCGACATAGAGCCGCACGGTCGGCGCGTGCCACGTGTACTCGACATAGTCGTCGGAGGTGTAGTTCGTCTGCCACGGGGGCAGCGATTGGCGCAGGCGCTCCTCTCCGACCTCGGGCGGCGTCAGCTCGGTGATCTCCGGCAGGAACGGCTCGTCCATCGGCGCGAGACCGAGCGTCCACTGGATCTGGCGGGCGAAGGCCTTGGCCTCCTCGCCGAGCACGGGTGGCCCCGCCAACTCGAGGTTCCGGTACGCGATCTCGGCCATGGCGTGATTCGCCAGGCCTACGCGCGTCTTGGTCACCCAGGCATCGACGAGTCGGCAGTGCGTGACGGCGGCCACGTGGCGCGCGTTCTGATCGAGGACGGCCCGGATCCTCTCGGCCATTTCCAGGGACGGACATCGCCAGGCGTACTGGATTTGGCTCACCGTGGGGGCCAGGTTATCGGAGGTGGCCTGCCCGGCCACGAGGATGAACTCGTTCAAGGTCCAGGAGCCGCGGTGAGGGAGCATCGCCTCCTTCGTGTACTTCGTGGTCGTGTACATGAGGCAGACGGCGTCGAGTGCGGCGGGTGCGCGCGCCACGGTGTGGGTGTTGTTCGTCCCCTCGCGCGCGCCGGCGCTGCCCCAGGTCTCCGGCGCGACGCACTCAAAGGTGTAGATCTTGCTCCAGTAGCAGCCGCAGTGCGTGTCCCAGATCGCCGTGTTGGCCAGGGCCGGGAGCGAGGTCGGGTGAAAGGAGATCGCGGCGTCGAGATCGTCGTAGTAGCCGTGGGCGGCGTGCACCGGCTTGGAGCCGCAGACCTTCTCGGCAGGCTCGCCGAAGAACTTGATCGTGCCCGGCAACTGGTGGCGCTCCATGGCGGCCTTGGCGGCGAGGACGCCGGTCAACGCGCCGATGCCGAGCGCCGAATGGGGGTCGGTGTGCCCGGCCGCCCACCGATTCGACCCCTCGCGCGGCGCGCGATAGGGAACCGGGGCCTGCGACATTCCCGGTACCGCGTCGTACTCCGCGTAGGCGCCCAGCACGGGGCGCCCGCGACCGTAGGTGGCGCAGAAGGCCGTCGGCATCGTGGCGCTCCCCGCCTCGACCTCGAATCCTTCCTTGCCCAGCAGATCCACGTAGAAGGCCGCCGATCGATACTCGCGCCACGCCGGCTCCGCATACTTCCAGATCACCTGGTGATAGTCCGAGAGACGCGCCCGATGCTGATCGATCCACGCAAAGACGACCTGCTTCTCAGGCGTCATGATCCGAAGCCCCCCTGGAGTGTACGTCAAGCGATCCTCGGCACCCATGAGTCCTGCTATCATGGCTCGGTGTTCGGGATGCCAGTGCTCCTCCCGATCGCGCTGTTCCGCGCCACGGGGGCGCCCGCGCCGGGGCGTCTACGCTGATGGCCAGGGCGGGCGCACCCGCCGATATCGCAGCGACCGATTCCCACCACGTCGGAGAGCTCAAGCGCGCCATTTCTCCGGCGATGCTGATCTTGAGGCACCGGCACTTCGCGGTTCCCTCATGGGTGCCGGGGCTGGGAGCGGTGACATGCCTGGCCCTCATGACCCAGTTCAAGGCGGGCATCTACCTGCGCGCGGTGATTCTGGTCGCCCTCGGACTGGCCCTGTGCGGGATCAACTTCCTGGTGACTCGCCGGCTCGAGACGAGGCCGGTTCCCCGGGAATTCACGTGAGGGGATGTCCCTCAGTCGAGGATCACACCCCCGTCGACATTGAAGGATTGTCCGGTGATGTTCCGCGCCCCCGGCGAGGCCAGGAAGACCGCCAGGGCGGCGACGTCCTCGGGCTCGTTCGGACGCCCGATCGGAATGCCGGAATTCCGCCGGCGCTCCATCTCCTCGACGCTGACGCCCTCCTCACGGGCGCGGGATCTGAGATTTCCCTCCGAGAGCGCGGTCACCGTGGTTCCGGGGCAGATGGCGTTGACGTTGATGTTGTGGCGGGCGAGCTGAAGGGCGGCGATCCGGGTGAGCGCGATCACGGCGCCCTTGCTCGCCGCGTAGATGGCGTTCGAGGTCCCCGCGTACCCCTTGCCCGCGATGGATGCGATGTTGATGATCATGCCGCTCCCGCGGGCGATCATCTCGCGCGCCACGCGCTGCAGGCAGAAGAAGACGCCCTTGCCGTTGACGCGCATGATGCGCTCCCAGTCTTCTTCGGTGAGATCCATGATGTAGGCGCGGCGCGTGACGCCCGCGTTGTTCACGAGGATGTCGATCCGGCCGAACGCGTCGGCAACGCGGCTGGCCATCCGATCGATGCCGGCGACGTCGCCGACGTCGGCGTCGACCGCCAGGCTTCGGCGCCCGAGCCCGGTCACGGCATCCGCAGTGGCCTTGGCCGCCCCGAGGTCGATATCGACCACTGCGACGTGCGCGCCCGCCTTTCCGAGCGCAATCGCGGTGGCCTTGCCGATACCCTGCCCCGCTCCGGTGACGATCGCGACACGGTCATCGAGACTCATCGGCCCCTCCTCATCCTCGATACCCCGACGCGTTCCTAGACCAAGACTAGAGTCCCAACGAGGCGGCAACCAGTCGGGCCAGCTCGGCGCGCAACTCGCGTGCGACACCAGCATACCGCGCGTCGTCGATGCCGTTCACCAGCTCGTAGGGATCGGCCTCGAGGTCATACAGCTCGTCGACGCCATCGCGGTTCACCCAGTGGATGAGCTTGTGGCGGCTGGTGCGCACCGCCTTGTAGCTCATGCCGACCAGCCAGGACATCGCGTTCTCGGTGAAGTACTCGACCAGGAACGCGCGCCGCCAGTGCGCCGGACGTTCCGCGAGCAGCGGCACCAGCGAGCGGCCCTGAATATGCGGTCCCGGCGTCGCGCCGGCGAGCTCGATGACGGTCGGGGCGATATCGAGGGCGAGCACCAGTTCGCTCACCGCCGCACCGGCCTTCGCCAGCGGCGGATAGCGGAGCACGAACGGCGAGCGGATGCCTTCTTCATAGGCGAAGCGTCGCTCGGGTCCCAACGCATGTTCGCCGAAGAAGTACCCGTTGTCGCCGAGGAAGAGGATGAACGTCCGATCGAGCTGGCCGGTGCGCTCGAGGGCGTCGAAGACCATGCCGACGCCTTCATCGACCGAGGCCATCATCGCGGCCCGGAGGCGAATCTCTTCTTGCGTGCCGGCGTGGATGGCGCGTAGCACGGCCTGCGCGTGCTCTCCCGCACGTAGGCGGAAGGCCTCCGCCCACGCGGGCTTGTTCTTCACCACCTCCTCGGGCGGCCGCATGTTCGGCCGGCGCGGGAACTGGCAGCCGCGATAGAGATCGGCGTGGCGCGGGGCGGGCTTGTAGCCGTAGTCCTTGCGGGTGAGATCCAGGGTGCCGTCGGCCGCCTGGTAGGCG
>JBKPAK010000103.1:0-79596 GCA_046726415.1 Candidatus Methylomirabilota bacterium | reverse complement strand
TCGCTTCGACGAAGTTCCCTTGGCGCGGGACGCGGCCGGACGTTACACCGTGGACCATGCGGCCTTTGCCGCGGCGATTCGCCCGGACACGCGGATCTTGCTGCTCTGCAATCCGCACAACCCGGTGGGGCGCGTCTTCAGTCGCGAGGAGCTGACCGCGCTCGCCGAGGGATGCCTGCGATACGACCTGGCCATCGTGGCGGACGAGATCCACGCTGACCTGATCTATTCGGGTCATCGCCATCTGCCGATCGCTTCGCTGTCCCGCGAGATCGAAGATCGCACGATCACCCTGATGGCCCCCAGCAAGACATTCAACCTGGCCGGACTCAAGTGCGCGCTGGCCATTATCCCGAACCGGGCGCTGCGCGAGCGATTCGTCGCCACTCGCCTGGATCTCGTGCAGGCGGCCAACATCATGGGCTATACCGCAGCCCTGGCCGCGTATCGGGACGGCTGGCCATGGCTCGATGACCTCCTGCGCTACCTCGAGAGGAACCGCGATTTCCTCGCCACATACGTCCGGGAACGATTGCCCGGCGTGTCCATGGTGGCGCCGGAGGGGACCTCCCTCGCGTGGCTCGACTGTCGAGCGGCCGACCCCCCCGTTCAAGAGCCGTTCGCCTTCTTCCTCGAGCAGGCCCGCGTGGCGCTCAGCGATGGGGCGACCTTCGGCAAGTATGGCCAGGGGTTCGTGCGGCTCAACTTCGGCTGCCCGCGCGTCCTCCTCGAGCAGGGACTCGAGCGGATGCGCGCGGCCCTCGCCGGGAGGGAGAGCCACGGATGAGCCTCTCGCGATAGCATCGCGGGTAGGGTGTGGCCGCGCCGTTGGAGCACCCTTCCACCACTGGCCCGGTCCCCTTGACTCCGTGGCTGGGCCGCACTACGGTCGAGTTGCGAACGCACGCCCATCCCTTGTCCACGTCCTCAGGAGGTGTCCCGTGAGCGAACGCCATCATCCGACCCCAACGCAGATCCGTTCCCGGCTGACCCATCCCGTGATCGACGCCGACGGCCATTGGCTGGAGTACGGCCCGGTCTTCAGCGAGCAGATCCGCAAGGTGGGTGGGGACCAGGCCGCGGATGCCTTCAGCGCCATCGGACGGGCCACGCGTGAGGTGCAGACCATGTCGGTGGCCGAGCGGCGGCGGCGCCGGATCGGCCAGGAAGGGTTCTGGTCGCGGGCGGAGAGGAACACGCGCGACCGCGCTACGGGAATGTTGCCGCGCCTTCTGTACGAGCGGCTCGAGGAGCTGGGCATCGACTTTGCGGCCATCTATCCCACGGCAGGGCTCCGCGTACCCCGTATCGCCGACGACGGGCAGCGCCGCGCTGTCTGCCGCGCGTTCAACATCGTCACCGCCGACTATTTTCGCGACTTCGGCGACCGCATGACGCCGGCCGCCGTCATTCCCGTCGGCACGCCCGACGAGGCGATCGCCGAGCTCGAGTTCTGCACCGGTCAGCTCGGCTCCAAGGTCGCGATGTTCGGCAGCCTCTTCCCGCGACCGGTGGAATCGATCGGGAACGGTGGTGGTGAGGTGGCGCGCTTTGCGCTCTGGTACGACGCGCTGGCCCTCGACAGTCACTACGACTACGACCCTGTGTGGGCGAAGTGCGCGGAGCTTCGCATCGCGCCGACGTTCCACACCGCCTCCAGTCGGCAGGGACTTCGGCTCTCACCCACAAACTTCACCTACAACCACATCGGGCACTTCGCCGCCGCCGGCCATGCGGTCTGCAAGGCGATCTTCCTGGGCGGGGTGACGCGCCGCTTCCCCGGGGTCAACTTCGGATTCCTCGAGGGGGGTGTGGGGTGGGCCTGCATGCTCTTCGGCGACCTCATCGGCCATTGGGACAAGCGCAACCGGAAGGCGCTGGAGCACACCGATCCGCGCACGCTCGATCGCGCCCTGCTCATGGAGTTGACCCAGAAGTACGGATACGAAGACATCGCGGCGGCGCTGCGCGCGCGCGACGGGTGGCCCGACCCCAACGCGGTCACCCTCACCGGCGGCCTCCCCGACCTCGATGACTACTCGGCGTGCCGCATCGAGCGCAAGGAAGACTGGCGCGACCTCTTCGTGACGCCGTTCTACTTCGGCTGCGAAGCGGATGACCGCGTGAACGCGTGGGCGTTCAGCCGCCGCGCCAACCCCTTCGGCGCCCGGCTCAATGCGATCTTCGGCTCCGACATCGGACACTTCGACGTGCCCGACATGCTGGAGGTGCTGCCCGAGGCCTATGAGCTGGTCGAGGACGAGTTGATCACCGCCGCGGACTTCCGCGATTTCACCTTCGCCAACGCCGTGCGGCTGTGGGGCACCCAGAATCCGAACTTTTTCGCGGGCACCGCCGTCGCGAATGCGGCCGCCGCGGTGCTGGCGGAGACGCCGAGCCGGGCGGGCGCGTAAGCGAAGCCCCGGAGGCCGCAAGCCTCCGGGCTCTCGCCCTCCCTCATCGCGCCGCGTGGCTTGGTCTCAGGCGCGCGGCGCGGTGAGGTGCTCGGCGCGGCGGTGCTGGAGGTCGCGATCGGCGTACGTCATCAGATCGGGCCGCCCCTTGCCCAGCATGACTTGCAGGTACGCCGGCTCGAGCCCCACGTTTTGAAAGCCGTGGAGCATGTTGGCGGGGCACGAGATGCAGTCCCAGGGCCCCAGCACCGTCTCCGCGCGATGGCCCCCCTCGTCCTCCAGAAAGACCAGCACCTTTCCCTGGAGGATGAAGAAGACCTCCTCGACTTCGTGCAAGTGCGCGGCGTTGCCCTGCCCGGGTGGCACGAACATGATGCTCAAGGTGAAATGCTCGGCCGGGATGATGCTCGGGTCGTTGACCTTGCCAGAGGCCCCCGCTCCGATGAAGCGGTGCTGGGCCCGACGATAGCCGTCCACGCGCGCGTCGGCGAAGGCGTCCCAATCCGGGATGCGATCCACGAAACGCGCCACTCGCTGGGTGAGAAGCTCCTGCAGGCTCGATGGCATGCGACCCTCCGGGCCCCGGGTGAGCCGGGGCAGTGGCTCGGATTCCCGGAGTGTTGCCCGATGCGCCAAACGCGTCAAGCGCGGGGAGTCGGGCCATGATGACCTCCGCCAGAGGATGCTCCCCAGGCGGTGTCGATGCGCCCGAATCGGGGTCGCCCTTGACACGTCTCGGCACGTGGGCGCAGAGTCCGGGGCAGCCGCGGGATGCTTGGCGACGAGGAGGTCGGCGATGGAGTTCGGCGTCTTTCATGAGTGTCACCGCCCTCAGGGCTACAGCGAAACCGAGGCCTTCGACGAGGCCTTCGCGCAGGCGTTGGCGGCCGAGCGGTACGGCTTCGACGCGATCTGGCTCGCCGAGATCCATTTCAGCCCCTCGCGCTCGGTGCTGGCGGCCCCGCTGGTCATCGCCGCCGCGCTCGCCGCGCGGACCGAGCGCCTGAAGATCGGCTCGGCCGTGCACGTGCTTCCGCTGGCCAATCCGCTCCGCACGGCCGAGGAAGCGGCCACCGTGGACCATATCGGCCACGGTCGCTTCGAGTTCGGCATCGGGCGCAGCGGGTTTCCCACCACCTACGAGACCTTCGGCGTCCCGTACGGCGAGAGTCGCGACCGCATGTTCGAGCAGCTGGAGATCATCCTCAAGGCGTGGAGCGAGGAACGCTTCTCGTATCGGGGCACCTATTTCGCGTACGAGAACGTGACGGTCATCCCCAAGCCCTACCAGAAACCCCATCCGCCCGTTCGCGTGGCCGTCAACAGCGCGGACACCTATGCCCTCGTCGGGCGCATGGGGTGGCCAATTTTCGTGGCCGTCCGTCTGGGGTCCCTGATGGATCTGGTCGAGCCGCTTCGGGAGTATCGGACGGCGTGGAAGGAGGCGGGACACCCGGGGGAGGGCAACGTCGGGCTGCGGCTGCCGGTCTTCGTGGGGCGAACGCGGGATGAAGCCCTGTCGATTCCCCGCGAAAGCACGATGGGCTTCTACCGTTACCTGGGTGAGCGTCTGGTCGACTCGGCCTCGCGGGCGGGGACGCGGGCGATCGAAGACCGGGCTGCGCGGGGCGCGCGCCTAGGCAGCATCACGTACGAGGAAGCGCAGCGCGACAAGCTCGCCTACGGAACCCCGGAGATGGTGATCGACCGGCTGCAGCAGCTCGGGGAGTTGCTGGGCATCTCCACGATCCTGGCCGAGATGAACTGCGGCCAGGCGATCCCGAACGAGCACACGCTCTCCTCCATGCGCTTGTTCATGGAGAAGGTCGCCCCGAAGTTGCGCTAGACCGATGCCGCGCGCGCTCCTCCGTCGACGACGATCTCGATTCCGGTGATCCAGGCGGAGTCGTCCGAGGCGAGGAAGAGCGCGCAGCTGGCGATGTCCTCGGGCTCCCCCACGCGCCCGAGCGGGATGCCTCGACCCGCGGCGGCGTCGCGCTCGGCGCCCTCGATGATGTCGGCGGTCAGGCGAGTGCGGATCGTCCCCGGGCAGATCGCGTTCACCCGGATGCCGTCGGCCCCATAGCTGGCGGCCATCGCGCGGGTGAGCGCGAGGACGGCGCCCTTCGAGGCCGCATACGCGTGGCTCGGCCGCGCGCGCGATCCCCGGAAGGCGGCGACCGATGCCGTGTTGACGATGGCCCCGCCGCCGGCGGCGCGGAGATGGGGCACCGCGGCCTGGCTCACGAGGTAGATCGCCCGCACGTTCACGTCCTGGGCGAGGTCCCATCGCTCGAGCGGGATCGTCTCCACCGTCCCGCCCACGACCAGAGTGCCCACGCCGGCATTGTTGAAGACGACGTCGAGGCGCCCGAAGGCGCGCACCGCCGCATCCACCACGGCCGCGCAGTCCTCCGGACGGGCGAGATCGGCGACGACCGCGGAGGCTGCGCCGCCGGCCGCCCGCACCTCGGCGACCGTCGCCTCCAGCTCCGTTTCCCGGACGTCGGCCAAGGTGAGGCGCGCGCCGGCGCCGGCGAAGAGCCGTGCGGTCGCGCGGCCGATCCCGGTCGCCGCGCCGGTAATGATCGCGGCCTTCCCCTCGAGCGTCCGCGTGGTCAATGCCATCTCGTGGTGCGCGATTATATGTCGAAGGCTTGCGTGGTGAGCAGGCCCGGCGCGGGTGTGCGCGCCGAGACCCCGCGTCGGTAGTGTGTCGGAAATAGCAGGCGACGATCGACTTCAGCCGGCCGTCCTTCATGACCCGCATCGTTGCCGTACGGCTCGTCACCGAACATGGTGATGGCGAACAACTCGGCCCCAGCGCGCAGATCGCGCGGCGCCCCGAGCCTGACCTCGAGCCGCGTGGCGGCGAAGAGATCCTCCACCACGGCCAGTGGCACATGGACGTGCCACGGGGCGCCGACCCGGAAGAGCCGCATGACCTTGCCGTTGCGCAGCAGCTCGACGTACACGAGCTCCGGCGCAGTGTTACCCGCCCGGAGGTAGATCAGCTGCGCCCGCCGATCCGACGGAACGGTGTAGACGAGATTGGCACCGAGGGCCGTCGGCGGCGCGAGTCCCAGTATGGGCAGTGGGTCGCGGTCGATGCCATGGACTCGAGCTTGAGCATCAGCGGCCGGCTCCCGGGTGCTTGCTGGTGAGGCACAAATGGCGGCACCGGCCGACACATTCAGTAAGCAACAACACCAAGCGTGCCAATGGAGGCGTGCCGCAGGGGCAAGCGTGACGACGACAGGGGAATCGAGCGGTATCGAGGCCGTGCGCGCGGAGGGCGACTGCCTCGCGACGCGGCACGACCGCGTGCGGTGGCCGCTTGCGATGGCAGGAGTCGCGGTCGGCACGTCGAGATGCCTGCTCGGCAGCCGCCCGCACGGTCTTCGTGGCATCAGGGACCAAAGGGACCAGCGTGCCCGGCCACCGTCAGAGCCCGCTCGCGCCGGCGCGCCGTCAGGCGAAGAGCGCGGCGGCGGCGTGGTCGAGCATGGCCACGCCGCGTACCTCCTGATCGAACAGCGGGATGACCGCGCGCACCGATTCGTCGAACTTCTCGCGGATCGTCCGCATGTGCTCCGCCTGCATGGCGAGGCGATTGAGGACGAACTCGGGGAGATCCGTCCCCAGCGCCTCGCGGTCGAGCACCATGTTGACGATGACGCCGCCCACCGGGATGCCGAACTCGTGGAACCATCCGATGAAGCGCGTGATCACGGCGATGGGAAGGGCCTCGGGCAAGGTCACGAAGAAGAAGGCGGTCTGGCCCTCGTCCGTGAGGAGCTGGCGCGCCTGGCCCATGCGGGTGCGGAACTGCAGCAGATACTCGAGCAAGGGGTCGTCTTCCTTCTTCTTGGTGAAGGAGAGCACCTCGCGCAGGGTGCGGGCCTCCTGGCGAGACTTGAGCATCTTCTCCACCCACAGCGCGTAGACCTTGGACATGCCGAGTAGGCGCCGGGCGTTGGCGGTGGGCGCGGTGTCGAAGACGTACGCTTCGTACTCGCGCTTCAGCATCAGGTCGACCATGTTCTCGAACATGGCCGACTCCTCGAAGGCCGGGTTCATGGTGGCCGACTCCACGAACTCGTCGGCCTTGGTGGAGATGTCGGCGAACTTCAGGAACCACTGGATCTTCTCCCGGATCTCCCGCTTGGAGCGCTCGATGGTCTCCCGGGTGTCGATCTCGTAGGCGTGGAGCCCGGACACGCCGCGCACCTCGGTGGGAGCCTCCGAGACGTCCTGGCCGAGGAGCCCGGACAAGCTGTGCACAGGATTGGTCGAGGCCAGCAACGTGCGGCGTCCTTGCCGGGCGAGCCAGAGCGCGGTGGTCCCGGCCATGGCCGTCTTGCCTACCCCGCCCTTGCCGCCGAAGAAGTGATACTTGAGACCGGCGTGCTCGGCGAGATATCGCTGCATTGACCGGGCGATCTCCAGCTCCGTCCCCATGGTGGGGTCCCTAGCTCTCGAAGAGTCGCCGGGCGAGGCGTTCGATCATGGCGAGTCCCGTGACATCGCGTTCCATCTCCGGAACGTAGGCCCGGATCTCCGTGCCGAAGGCCCCCCGGATCTCATCGAGGTACTTGTGCTGCATGGCCAGGCGATTCTTGAGGTAGACGGGGATGCCGGCCTGACCTAGCTCCGGCGGGAGTATTCGGTTCACGATGTAGCCCGAGATGGGGACATCGAAGCGCGCGAACAGCTCGGCGGCTTTGCGGGTGTCGAGGATGATCATCTCCTCGGGGACCACCACGAAGAAGAAAGCCGTGCGCGCCTTGTCGGTCAGGATCCTGGACGAGGCGTTGATCCGTTCCTTGATATAGGTCAACTCGCCCAGGATCTGGTCCTGTTCGAGCTGCTGCTCGCGGCGCATGGTGGCCGCCACCTGGTCGTACTGGCGCATCTCCTCGCGGAGCTTGGTGATCTTGTTGATCCACTCGTCGTAGACCTTGGCCATGGAGAGATAGTAAAGGGCGTGGCCGAGGGGGACGAGGTCGTAGATGTAGTAGTCGTAGTCCCCCTGCACGATGATGTCGACCACGGCGTCGAAGATGGCGCTCTCCTCCATGGCGGGCTCGGCCGAGGCGGCGCTGATATAGTTGTCGATCTCCTCGGGGACGCGCTCGAAGCCGTACATGTCGAGGATCTTCTTGCGAATTTCCTCCTGGTATTCGCGGATGCGCCGGTCGGCGTCGACTTCCTGGGCCCAGAGGTTCTCCATGATGGGAACCGGGCCCTGGCCGAAGATGTCGCGCTGAAAGATGTCGGATAGGCTCGCCTGCGGATCGACGGAGAAGAGCAGCACGCGCTTGCCCTGGCTGGCCAGCCAGAAAGCGCTGGTGGCGGAGAGGGTGGTCTTGCCGAGCCCGCCTTTGCCGCCGAACATCACGTAGCGCCGGTCGGGCTGGCTCTCGAACGCCTCGCGCAGCGACATGGAATCTCCTTAGCGCGGACGACTGATCCGCGTCATCCGAGGATGTCGGTGACGTCGCGCTCGCGCAGCATGCGGCGCTTCCAGCCGGCGATCTGCGGGGTCACGTACGGCAGGAGCCGGAGCGAGTAGTAGGGCGGCAGGATGGGAATGCCCAGCAGGTCGCCCATGGTGATGAGGATGAACAGGTGCTCCATGCTAGCGCGGGAGCGGACGGCGTGGCGGGTCATCTCGTGCGATGCCATGCCGTAAACGATGTCCCTGAAGGCGCCCAGCAGACCTCCGCGCTTCTTCGCTTTCGGGTCGTCAGCCATCGCGTCCCCTTCGCTCCATCGGCTCAGAGACCGTGGAGGTCGTACTCTTCCTTCTCCCAGAACTCCTTGCGGCGAGCGAGGTGCCGCTTCCACGTCGCCACCTCGGGCACCACGTGTGGCAGCAGCCGGAGCGAATAGACGGGCGGCAGGATGGGCACGCCCACCAGATCGCCGAAGGTCACGATCATGAACACCGCCTCCAGCTGATGCCGCATCTCCACGGCGTGGCGGGCGAACTCGTACCCCGTCAGGCCGTAGACGAAGCGGGCGAATGCCTCGCGAAGGTCCGTCCACTGTGCGGCGATTCGGCCCGTCATCGTCACCTTTTCCGTCCGCGCTCGCGGCAACTCTGCACGCGCTCGCGCCGACACCTCTCGGACGCGCGGGGGGCCGTAGCCCCCGCGCGTCGGCACGATTCGATCCCCTCCCCGCTAGGCTCGCGCCGGGGCTGGCGTAGGCGCCGCCGCCATCGGCCGCTTGCGGTAGCGCATGAAAGCCCGGAGCCCGTCGTAGCCGATGAAGAGGGCGGCCACCACCAGCAGCATGGCAATGGTGATGAGAAGCCCAGAGCCGACCACCGGCGCCAGCCGTCCCTCCGCCACGTTGATCCGGTAGACGTTCGCATAGAGGTTGTAGGCGGTGACGAAGAGGGAGACGACCGTGGTCACGTACATGAAGAGCGCGGGAAGCCCCGCGTACAGCCAGTTCTTCCCCACTGAGGCGAGCCAGACCGTGACCAGCAAAAGGGCCAGCGCCGCCATGAGCTGGTTGGCGCCGCCCAGCAGCTGCCAGATGTAGATCCAGGTGCCGGTCAGGACTACCACCACGGCCAGAGCGACGCAGACGAACGACGACAGATGCTGGCTGCGGAGGGGGGGGATGACGTCACCCAGCCACTCGCTCAAGGTCACCCGCATGACCCGGAACAGGAGCTGCGCCACCACCAGCACGATGACGATGAAGGCCGCGAAGGCCAGTGACGTCGCGTACTGGATCGGTACCCCGAAGACGCTGATGAAGCCACCCAGCCCCGTGGCGAAGGCGGCTACTGGTGCCCCCTTGGAGCCGACGGCGACCGACAGGAGGGCCAGGAGTCCGAGCAGGAACTCGCAGAGCATCGAGCCTCCGCCGACCGGCAGCATGTCGGCCTCGTTTTCGATTTGGCGGGCAGTGCCGACTGAACCGAAGAGCGCGTGCCAGCCGGAGATAGCGCCGCAGGCGATGGTGACGAACAGCATCGGCCAAAGCGGCATCATTCCCGATGGCCCGAGCTGTGGATTCCAGCCTCGGAAGGCCGGGATGACGAACTGGGCGACCTCGGGCTTCACGAACGTGGCCAGGCCCGCCCCCACGAGTCCGAGCACGATGGCGGTGGCGCTCACCCAGAACGCCACGTAGACAACGGGCTGGGCCATACGCCAGATCGGAAGCACAGAACCGGCGTAGCAAAAGGCGCTGATGGCCAGAGCCCAGAAGAGCAGGCTGGGCATGATCTGGGCGTCGGCACCCTTGAAGCCCGCCGCGGTGGGGTCGAAGTAGGTGACGAGCGGTGCTCCCCCCGTGAGGTTGTTGAGGGCGGTGTTGAACCCCTGAGAGATACCCTCCGTGAGCGGACCGGACAGGATGGCGATGAAGGTCAGGCCCACGGTGAGCACGGTGGCGCCCACCAGTCCCGTGCGCCAGCGATAGAGCATCTGCCCGAGCAGAAGCCCCATGGCCGTGAGGACGATGATGCCGACGTGCGTGCGGGGCTGCGCCTCCATCACGCTGGCCAGGATGCTGATGAAGCCGCTGGCCCCCACCAGCAGGTAGAAGAAGATGAACATGAACAGGATGGTGCGCGACCGGGGGGAGACGAGACGATGAGCGACCCCCGAGAGGCTGTTGCCGTCGTTGCGCACCGAGATCACGATGCCGCTGTAGTCGCTGGCCCAGCCGATGAAGGACACGCCGAGCACGAGCCAGATCAGGGCCGGCAGCCAGCCCCACAGCGACGCCGCCACGATGGCCCCCACGATGGGGCCGGCGGCGGCGATCGACTTGAAGTGGTAGCCGAAGAGAATGGCCTTGTTGGTGGGCATGAAGTCGACGCCGTCCATGTAGAGGGTGGCCGGCGTGGCCCGCTTGGGATCGGACTGGATCACGTTGCGATCGATTCGCCGGGCGTACCGCGTGTACACGAGGTACACGGTGAGCGCCCCGATGATGACGGCCAGGAGTGTGTTCATTCCTCCTCCTTCGCGTGCAATTCGACCGAACGGGGACTATTGGCCCGTTAAGAGTCGGCATCACCCCCCCTTGGCGAGCTGGGTGGAAATGAGGTCGTCGACGCGCGAGAAGTCGGAGCCGACGTAGCGGTGTCCGCGGACCGAGAAAGCGGGGTATCGCCAGAAGCGCCCGAGCAGCGACTTGACGAAACCCTCGAGCGACACCGCGTCGATCAGCCGCACGCGCACGCGGTCGCCGAACTTAGCGGGTAGCGCCCCCGCCCATTCGGAGAGCGCGTGGAACTCCTGCTTGAGATCCTCGGGTAGGCCGGTCTCCAGGAGTTCCCGCTGCACTTTCTGGCGAAGGCCCATGACCTGCCAGGTCACTTCGCAGTGCTTTCAGTGGTTGAAGCGCGTGGGGACATAGGTGATGACGTCCACACGGATCGGTCGGTCGAGGGACAGTGGCGCCATGACTCACCCCCCGAGCGAAGATCGGTCGGCGTGATGGTATACACCAAGCGTGCCCACTGCAAATCCCGGCTAACGCAATGCGCGATCGAGACTGGCGCGAACTGGACGACGAGGCGCTGGGGCGCCTTCTGGTCGAGCGCTGGCTCTACCGGGGACTGCTGCTAGGCGTGGTTCTCATATCGGCCATCATCGTGACGTATCTAGGAACCCGTGGCCTACAGGATGCGTCCGACTACTTTACCCTCGTGGTCGTGGTAGCTCTCGGGCTCGCCGCTGCCGCCGTCGCGTTCGTGATGCGCCTTCACGACCTGAAAATCCACCAGGAACTACGGCAACGCCGCCGCCCCCCAGGGTGAAACCGCCCGTGGACGGTTAGCCCTTCACGCCGCCTGCGGTGAGTCCCTCGACCATGTACCTGCGCGTCAAGTGACGGGGGCCCCCGATATGTCCCCCCTCACCCCAGACGCTCAGAGCGCCCCGGTAAAGCCGGGGCGCTCTTCGATTTCCCGATGGCGAGGTTGGTGGCTGGCGATCAGCACTCGGGCGCGCGGCGGCGAGGCCGTCTTGCCGCGCCCGACGAGGGATTCGGCGGCGTGTCGGCGGCGACCTGCAGCATCAAGAACAGGTGAGCGGCCTCACGGTCGAGGACGTTGTCGAACGGCATCTGGGGAAGAGCGCGCGCGACCGGGTCACTGCGATCACCCGCCAGACGGACGGCGCGTACCGCGCCGGCCACGGAGCGGATGCCTCGGGCCTTCAGCCTTGCGATCACGTCGCCAGAGATTCCGGGGAATGCGTCGCGCCAGGTCTCCGATCTCGAGGGCGTGTGCACGGGAGCCTTCCCCATCATGCCCTCCCTCACCGCAAATCGAATGCCAAGGCAGACTCTCATGAACTCACACACTTGCTCGTGGGGTGGGGTGCGACACTGATGGTCGGGTGGGGTGCGACCCTGGTGGTGGTGGTGCGGCGGACAGCCGGCTGCGGCCATTGCGTCCTTCCCGTAGTCCCGGTATTCTCGCCGACGTCCCTCATGGTCAGCTGGCTCAAGCCCGACTTGGCCTTGGCGACGGCCGCCCTCATCCGTCGGCGCTCCTGGCATACTCAGCGTGGCGGCGCATACAGTTCGCTGCTGCCCTACCTGCTCGCTCTGGCGAGCGTCGCCACGGCTGCCCTCCTGACGGCCGCGCTGTGGCCGCTCCTAAAGCCGGTTGCCGCGCCGCTGTTCCTGGCGGCCATCATGGTGAGTGCGTGGGCGGGCGGAGCGGGTCCCGGTCTGGCCGCCACCGCGCTGTCGACCGTGAGCGTGGAGCTTCTGTTCATCCACCCGCTCTACCCCCTGGAGCAGGGATTCCCGCACGTGGCCAGGATCGGCATTTTCATCCTGGTGGGCGTGCTCATCACCGCCCTCAACGCGGCGCGGGGCGTGGTCGGAGACGTGGTCGCCCCGTCGGACAGCATGCTCCAGTCAGCGCTCGATTCGTTGAGCGTGCAGCTCGCCATCATCGATCGCGACGGCAACATCGTTGCCGCCAACGCCGCCTGGCAGCGGTTCTTCGCCCCCGATGACGCGTCGGCCGGTGGCGCGGTGGGACGCAGGTATCTCGACGTGTGGAAGACGGAGCGCGGCGGTGAGGTGGCCGCCATCGAGATGGGCATGGGCGACGTGCTCGGCAAAGTGCGGCGGGAATTCTCCGGGGAAATCTCCCAGTGGCAAGGCGCCGACCGCCGCTGGTTTGCCGTGCGGATCACGCGCTTCGAGGGCGATGGAGGCATGCGCGCGGTGGTGGCGCACGAGGACATCACCGAGCGCAAACGCGCCGAAGAGGCCGAGCGCCGCGAGGAGTCTCTGCGGTCGGTGGCGCGTCTGGCCAGCGCCGCGGCCCACGAGATCAACAATCCGCTGGCCATCATCATGGGCAACGTCGAAATCATCGCCCACCATATCGACGAATCGGCGACCGATCGCATTCGTCCCACCCTCGACGCCGTCGAGCGCATTCGCCTCATCGTGCAGCGCATGACCCGCATCACCAACCTGAAGCTCTCCCAGCAGTCGCCGAGTCTGCCGGAGATGCTCGATCTCCGCAGCTCGAGCGCGACCTTGGAGGCGTGGCCCCCCGAGCTGTAGTCCCGCCGGAAGTCGACCAACCGACCACGCTGACGTTCTGGTGAGGACCGTCGGACAGCGTGACGTGATTGGGCTACCCTGGTGAAGGGGGAAACGCGATGAGACTGGTGAATCGCCTGGTGGTCGCCGTGACCTTGGTCTTTACCGCAGGGTGCGGATCTGCGCTCCCCGGCCCGGAGAGCACCGCGAGCCCGGGTCCTAGGCTCGATGTCATCTGGGTGCCGAGCGATCTGGTCGTCGTGCGCCACATGCTGCAGCTGGCGGGGGTGGGTCGCCAGGACGTCGTCTACGATCTGGGCTCTGGAGACGGGCGGATCGTCATCATGGCCGCCCAGCAGTACGGGGCCCGCGGGGTCGGCGTGGATATCGATCCCGAGATGGTTCGCCGGGCCCGCGACAACGCCGTCAAGGCCGGCGTAGCCGATCGGGTGACGTTCCTCGAGGGGGATTTGTTCGCGTCCGACATCAGTGCCGCCACGGTGGTGGCCATGTACCTGAGCCCCGACGTCAACCTGAGACTCCGACCCAAGCTGCGGCGCGAACTACGGCCGGGCGCGCGGGTCGTCTCCCACGACTACGATCTGGGTGACTGGCCCCCCGAGCGTACGGTGACCGTGAACCTCGAGAATCGCGAGCACCTCGTCTTTCTCTGGCGGATTCCGAGCCGCTGAGCCAGCGATCACGTCAGTGGCGCGACGGCGGGCCGGCCCATCCGGCTGACCCGACCGCGGCGAGGCGAATTCTCCGGGTCAGTCCCCGCCGTAGCGGCGCTCGCGCAAATCGGCCGTCGCCTTGTGCGCCAGCATTCCCTCGATCTGGCAGACCCGCGAGACGATCGGGGCCACCCGTGCGCTGGCGGCCCGGGTCAGACGCTGATAGGTCACGGTCTTGATGAATTTGCCGACCCACAGCCCGCCGGTGTAGCGCGCGGCCCGCCCAGTGGGCAGAATGTGGTTCGGCCCTACGGTCTTGTCGGAGTACGCCACGGTGGACTCCTCGCCGAGGAAGAGCGACCCGTAGTTGCGCAATCGCTGAAAGTACCAGTCGTCCCGCCTGGTCTGTACCTCTAGATGCTCGGGCGCATACTCGTCGGCCACGCGCGCCGCCTCCTCGTCACTCTCCACGAGGATCACCTCGCCGTTCGCCTCCCACGCCTGGCGCGCAACCTCCTGCGTCCCGAGCGTGGGAAGCTGGCGCTCGACCTCGCGCATCACCGCCTCGCCCAGCCCCCGGGACGTCGTGACCAGGATGGCTGGCGACGTCGGTCCGTGCTCGGCCTGGCCCAGGAGGTCGCATGCCACCACGGTCGGGTCGGCGCGCTCGTCTGCGACGATCAGGATCTCGGTCGGGCCCGCCAGGAGATCGATGCCGACCGATCCGAAGATCTGTCGCTTGGCCTCGGCCACGTACTGGTTTCCAGGTCCCACGACCATGTGGGCGGCCGGAATGCTTTCCGTCCCGTAGCTCAGGACGGCCATCGCCTGCACACCGCCGAGGCAGAAAACTTCGTCGGCGCCGGCCGCCACCATGGCGTAGAGCGTGGCGGGATAGATCCCGCGCTCGCCATCGTGGACGCCCACCGGGCTTGGCGGCGAGCAGGCGATGACGCGCCGCACCCCGGCCACCCTCGCCGTGGTGACACTCATCAGCGCGGAGGCCACCAGCGGGTACCGCCCACCGGGCACGTAGGCGCCCACTGAATCCACCGGGATAAGGCGCTGGCCCAGGATCACGCCATCCTGCTGCTCGACCTCGAACTCCCCGATGCTCTCGCGCTGGCGACGGGCGAAGGTAGCGATCTGGTCGCGGCAGTAGTCGATGGTCTTGCGGTCCTCGTCCGACACTCGGGCGATCCCTCGCTCGATCTCGGCCGGCGACAGCTTGAAGCTCGGGGGCGACCACGCGTCGAGCCTCTCGGAAAAGCGCCGCACGGCGGTGTCTCCCTCCTGGCGCACGGCGGCGATGATCTCGGCCACGGTGCGGCGCACCGCCTCGTTCGACTCCGGCGGCTTTGGCGCCGCCTCCTTCAGATACTCGCGCATCGGGTGCCTCCGGCGTGGGAGATGTCGCTGAGATTAGGGTAGCCTATGTCCTGTCCTAGGGAGCGGAGGTGAGGCACTCGTCGCGCGCGATGCTGATCGACGCACCCGCCCCGAATCCGGACGCCGTGGAGACCCACTGGATCGAGATCGCTGCCCCGCCCGACGCCATCTAGCGAGCACTCGGATCTGGGCAGGTCTCCGGTGGTCAAGGCACTGCTGGGCCTTGCAGTCTCTGCCGGCGTGGATCCGGACGGGCCATGATCGGAGCGCGCGTCGGAACCTGACCCTGGAGGCCCTGATCGGCGCCGGTTTCGGTCGACTGGCCGAGGATTCGGGGCGGCAGATCGTTCTCGGAGTCACTGGTCAATTCTGGCGGCCGCCCGGCGGACGTTCCGCGCGTACTGGCTCCTGGTGCGACCCTTTAGGGGGCTGATTCGCCGCATCATGCTCCACACCGTTCGGCGGGCGTGTGAGTGGGGGCCGAGGGGAGCGAGGGCCTCGCTCAGCCGGAGGACGCGCCGTAGAGTATACTTCCCGCAGATGAGCACGCTGACCGACAGCCTCAAGGCCAGTCTCCGGACGGAGTTGGAGGGGATCCTCGGCCGCGATGGCGTTCTCGCCGACCCAGACGAGCTGCTGACGTACGAATCGGATGGGCTCACCCTCTTCCGCGCCCTGGCCGATTTCGTCGTATTTCCGCGCGAGACGGCCCAGGTGGCCGATGTCGTTCGGCTCGCTCACCGGCAGGGGATTCCCTTCGTGGCGCGAGGAGCGGGCACCGGCCTATCCGGTGGGTGCTTGCCCGCGGAAGGGGGCATCGTCATCTCGATGATGCGGATGAATCGCGTGCTGGAGGTCGACTACGACAACCAGATCGCGGTCGTCCAACCTGGACTCGTCAACCTGCACTTGTCGTGGGCCGTGGGTTCGCGAGGGTACTACTACGCGCCCGATCCCTCGAGCCAGCAGGCCTGCACGATTGGGGGCAACATCGCCAACAACTCGGGCGGGCCTCATACGCTCAAGTACGGCGTGACCACCAACCACGTCTTGGGCCTCGAAGTCGTCATGCCTGATGGCGAGGTGGTCTGGCTCGGGGGGAAGACACGCGAGGCGCCCGGGTACGATCTGGCCGGCGTCTTCGTCGGCTCCGAGGGCACCTTCGGCATCGCCACGGCCATCGTGGTTCGCATTCTCAAGAAGCCGCAGGCCGTCAAGACGGTCCTGGCCATCTTCGACGATGTCAACGGGGCCTCAGAGGCGGTCTCCGCGGTCATTGCGCGTGGACTGGTACCGGCGGCGATGGAAATGATCGATCACCTCACGATCCAGGCCGTAGAGGACGCGTTCCAGTGCGGTTATCCGCGCGACGCGGCGGCTGCGCTCCTGATCGAGCTGGACGGCCTCTCCGTGGGCATGGCTGCGCAAGTGGAGCGGATCGTACAGGCGTGCCGGGACGTCGGCGCCCGGGAGATCCGCACGGCCCGGGATGAGGCCGAGCGCCAGCTTCTCTGGAAAGGTCGCAAGTCGGCTTTTGGGGCGTATGGCCGCCTCTCCCCCGCCTACATGGTGATGGACGGCGTCATCCCGCGCACAAGACTGCCGTACGTGCTCCGGCGAGTCAACGAGATTATCGCCGAGCACGCGCTGCGGGTGGGGAACGTCTTCCACGCGGGCGACGGCAACCTGCACCCCAATATCCTCTACGACCCGCGCCGGCCCGGCGAGGAGCAGCGGGTCGTGGCGGCCGGCGCGGAGATCATGAGGGTGTGCGCCGAGGTGGGGGGGTCGATCTCCGGGGAGCATGGCATCGGTCTGGAGAAAGCCGATTTCATGCCGTTCATCTTCTCGGCGTCCGATCTCGAGCTGATGCAGCGACTGAAGAACGCGTTCAATCCCCGGGGGCTCTGCAATCCGGGGAAGGTCTTTCCCACCCGAAAATCCTGTATCGAGGTCGGCCCCGTGGCCTACCGGCCTCACGCCATCGAGGAGAAGGGCCTCGCCCAGCGCTTCTAGGCGCGGGCGCGGTGGCTCTCATGCAGCCCGCGGTCATCGAAAAGCTCCGCGCCCTGGTCGGCTCCACCAACGTCCTCACCGGGATCGAGCTGTGCCCCTATGTGATCGAGGGGCGGACGCCCGATGCGGCAGTATTCCCGCGGTCGGTGGACGAGGTGCGGAGCGTGGTGGCGCTCGCGGCAGAGTGCGGCAGCACCCTCATCCCGTGGGGAGGAGGGACAGCCGCCACAGTGGGCGCGCCTCCGGCCCGGATGGGCATCGTGCTCGGTTTGGGTCGCCTGGACCAGATCATCGAGCATGAGCCCGGCGATCTGACGGCCACCGTCCAAGCCGGCATGACCCTCGCGCGCTTTCAAGCGGCACTGCGCGTGCGGGGACAATGGCTGTCGCTCGATCCGGCCGACGCCGATCGCGCCACCATAGGCGGTGTCGTCGCGGCGAATGCCTCGGGTCCGCGCCGCCATCTCTACGGCACTGCCCGTGATCAGCTCATCGGTCTCACCGTGGTCACCGGCGATGCCGCGATCGTGCGCGGCGGCGGCAAGGTGGTCAAGAACGTGGCGGGCTACGACCTGCCAAAGCTCTTCATCGGTTCATACGGGACCCTCGGCGTCATTGTCGATCTGACCGTCAGGCTGCGGCCGGTCCCCGACGCGGAGCGCTGGGTATGCGTCCGCTTCGATCGCTTGAAGGATGCGAGCGCGGCCGTCCGGGCCATGATGAGTGCCGACCTTATTCCCTGCGCTGTGGAGTTGCTGGACGCCGACGCGAGCCGTGCCGTCTCGTCGGTTGCGATCCCGACGCTCGTGGTGGCCTTCGACGGCTTACCGGAGCAGGTCGACTGGCAATGCGGGGAGCTGGCCTCCGTCACCGGGCCGCTGGGTGGGCATGGCATCGTCCCCCTCGCCGGTGGCCCTCCGCCGGGAGGCTTCCCGGCGCGCGCCTCGGTGGGTGCCGCCGCGGCCGTCATGCGCTTCAATGTCCTGCCGACCCTCGTGGCCGAGCTGATGGAGCAGGGTGCGAGCGTGGCCAAGCAGCGCGGATTCCGCACGGCCTGGACCTCGCACGCGGGCGTGGGCGTGGTGACCGCCGCCCTCGGGTCGACAAGCGATCGTCCGGATCTGAAATCAGTGGCCTCGGTGCTCGGTGAGTGGCGCGATCTCGCCCATTCCGGCGGTGGCCACGCCACCTTGGAGTGGGCACCACTCGCCGTGAAGTCGGAAGTGTCGGTGTGGGAAGACCTGGGCGCCGCCGGGCGTCTCATGCGGCGCATCAAGGCACAGCTCGATCCGGCCAATCTCCTCAACCCCGGTCGCTTCGTGGCCGGCATCTAGGGCCGGCCATGGCGCACATGGTTTCCGAAGCGCCACGCCAACCCGGTCCGCTTGCCCTACAGGGCATGTCGGTGGAAGGCGTCAACCAGTGTGTTCATTGCGGGCTTTGCCTGGCCTACTGTCCAACCTTCGCTGAGCTCGGGACGGAGATGGACTCCCCCCGCGGGCGCATCTTCCTCATCAAGGCCCTGGCCGAGGGACGCATTGCTCTGTCCGCGGGGACGGCGCGACACTTATCGCTGTGCCTCGACTGCCGCGCCTGTGAGACAGTCTGCCCAGCTGGCGTGCCCTACGGGCGCCTCATCGAAGCCGCCAAGGCGGAGATCGAGCATCGGCGTCCCGGCGGAATCATTCGCCGGCTGTTCCGGTCGCTCAACTTCGGCGTTCTGCTGGGTCGGCCGGCGATGCTGAGGACGGCCGCCGCCGCGCTTCGTTTCTATCAAGTGTCGGGCGCGCAAGCTCTGGCGAACGCCACCGGTCTGGTGCGCATGCTGCCGGGAGCGCTTCCCGCCTGGGAAGCGCTCATGCCCCGCATTCCTGGCGCGCGCGAGCGAAGGGCGCTTCCGCGGCTGATCGCCGCGAAGGGACCGCGCCGGGCACGCGTGGCGCTCCTCACCGGCTGTGTTCAGTCCGTGGTGTTCGGTGCCCACAACCGGGCCACGGCCCGGGTCCTCGCGCGGAACGGAGTGGATGTCGTCGTTCCGTCGAGACAGGGATGTTGTGGGGCCCTCAACGCCCATGGCGGGGAGCACGCAGGCGCACTGATCATGGCCCGGCGAACCATCGAGGCGTTCGAGAGGGAACGCGTCGACGCCGTGGTCGTCAACACATCGGGCTGCGGCGCCCACATGAAGGCCTACGGCACCTTGCTGGAGGGCGACCCGACCTGGGCACCGCGCGCCCGTCGCTTCGCGGCCGGCGTCCAGGACATCTCCGAATTCCTGGCCCGTGAGCCGCTGCGGGGACCGCTCCAGGCGGTCCCGATGACCGTCGCGTATCACGACCCTTGCCATGTGGTGCACGGCCAGAAGATCCGGAATCAGCCGCGCCAGTTGCTCGCCCAGGTGCCCTCACTGAAGGTCGTATCCCTCGCGGAGTCCGACTGGTGCTGTGGCTCGGCCGGCATCTACAACCTCACCGAACTCGAGATGGCCGCTCGCCTCCTGCGGCGCAAGATCGACCACATCCTGGCTACCGCCGCTGAGGCGGTGGTGACGGCCAATCCGGGGTGCATCCTGCAGATCGAGAAGGGGTTGCGCGAGCGCGGATCAGGGGTGCGCGTGCTCCACCTGGTCGAGCTCCTCGATCGGGCCTACGGCGCTGGATGAGCGCCTCCGATCCCGCCGCGACTCCTCGCGCGCACAAGGCCAGCGCCCCCGAGACCGTGGGCTGCTTCGTCCTGACGATTTCCGACACGAAGACGCCGGAAACCGATACCAGCGGCGCCTTGATCCGCGAGCTGCTGGTCTCGGCCGGCCACCCGGTGTTCGGCTCGGCCATCGTGCGCGACGAGCCCGTCGAGGTCCAGCGCATCGTCCGGGAAGCCTGCGCCGACCCGGCCGTGCGCGCGGTGGTGCTCACCGGGGGAACCGGAATCACCTCGCGTGACTCGACGTTCGAGGCGGTGGAGGCTCTGCTCGAGAAGCGACTCCCCGGCTTCGGCGAGCTGTTCCGGATCCTCTCCTACCAGGAGGTGGGCGCCGCCGCCATGCTCTCGCGCGCCCAGATGGGCATCCACGCCGGGCGCATCCTCGTGTCTCTGCCCGGATCGCCAAATGCGTGCCGGCTGGCGCTCGAGAAGCTGCTCATTCCGGAGCTGCCACACCTCGTGCGCGAAGTGAGCCGGTGAGGGCTGGCGCTATACTGTGACGACACTGCTCGACGGGAGGTTCTCCATGCGTGCATCCGGGCTCTCCGCCCGCCTCGTTGTCGCCCTTCTCGCCGCGGCCCTGGTGGGCTCAGCCGTTCCTGGTGCCGCCCAGACAGCGAATCCAAAGGCCGTCGACACCGCCCCCGCGGCGGTGCCGCCCGAGTTGGCCCGCTTCAACCAGATCCTGGCGGACCTCGCCGAGCGGCTGAAGCCCGCGCTGGTTCACATTCGGGCCCGGCGGGCCAACGTACCCAAAGAAGAGGAAGCGGAGCCCGGGGACCCGCGGCGTTCCACGGGGTCGGGCGTCATCGTCGACCGCAGTGGCATCATCGTCACCAACGCGCACGTCGTGGACGGCGCCGACTGGATCCAGGTGCGAACCTTTGACGGGCGGCGCTTCACGGCGGCCGTGCTCGGCAAGGACGCGCGCGTGGATCTGGCCGTGATCAGGATCGAAGGCGCGGGCCCGCTCCCCGTGCTCACCTTCGGCGACGCCAACCGCTTGCGGGTGGGCGAATTCGTGATGGCACTCGGCCACCCCTTCGGGCTCGAGCACTCCGTGTCTTTCGGCATCGTGAGTCGAAAGGGTGCGCCGATCGCGGTGGCCGCCCCGGGCTTCGACTTCATCCAAACCGACGCCGCGATCCATCCCGGCAACTCCGGGGGCCCGCTCGTCAACATGGCCGGCGAGGTCGTCGGTATCAACACCATGGCGGCCCGCACCGGGACGATCGGGTTCGCCATTCCATCGAACCTCGTGTCGCTGCTCGTGCCCCAACTCGCCAGCAAGGGCAAGGTGGAATGGGGCTGGCTCGGAGTGAGCATCACCGAGGTCAGCGACGAAGATGCCGAGCGGCTGAAGCTGGCCGAGGTGAAGGGCGTGCTCGTGCGCGGCGTGATTCCCGGCGAGCCCGCCGACCGGGGTGGGTTGAAGGCCAATGACGTCCTCACCACCCTGGACGGTGCGCCGCTGGACGGGCCGCGCGACCTCATGCGATTGGTGTCCTCTTCTCCGGTGGGCAAGAAGGTGAAGGTCGGGCTCGTGCGCGAGGGGACGCGCAGGGAACTCGAGGTCGAGATCGGTCTCTACCGCGAGCGCTAGGGACATCACCGGCCCCCTCTCAGGCCCGCGCGCGGGGTGAGGCGAGGGAGTCGAGCGTCGCGCGCGCCCACGGCTCGTCGAGCGTGGGTACGGGCCGATACTGAGCAGGGGCCGTAATGCGCATTGCTGTCTCCCAGTCCGCCGCGACGTCCTCCAGGATCTCCTCGACCTCGAGGAGGAAGTAGCCCAGCCCCGCCTCCTCCCCGCCTGGAACGGGCAGCGGCCCATCGATGGCCCGAGTCTTCACGTACACAATGGCGTCGGGCTCCACGACGAGTAGTGTTCCCACGCCCCGCTCGACGAGGTTCTGTGCACTCCCGCTGCGGGCCTGAATCACCAGCCCCAGCGTCCGCGAATCGTACGCCCGGATCTCGAGGTAGGAGAGCAGCATCGGATGCGCCCGCCCCTGCCCATCGATGGTGACGAAGGGCAGCACGGCGCCAAGCCGGTTGCGAAGTTCGCGTTGCGAGAAGCGCTGGACGAGCGCGGGGGTCAACTCGGTCCCGCTGCGCCGACTCATCTCGGATGTCGCATACCTGTCGGTGGGGGCCGACGCACCGGCCGGTCCGCGGAGGCGCCTGGACGGACGATCAGGCGCCGGCGCGGACCGGGGTACCAGCGAGCGCGACCTGGCCGTCGCCGTTCTCAGTCGCGGCGCACGCTTCGTCGGCCCCTTCCCGATGAATGGACAGATCCTTGATGGTGGGGGCATTCCCGCACAGGGGGCACTTCGGATCCCGCCTCAGACGCACCTCGCGGAAGCGCATGCCGAGGGCGTCGTAGGTGAGGAGCCGTCCGATGAGGGGGTCGCCGATACCGAGGAGAAGCTTCACCGCTTCGGTGGCCTGCACCAGCCCGATCACTCCTGGGAGCACGCCCAGGACACCGGCCTCGCTTCAGGAGGGTACGAGGCCGGGTGGCGGCGGAGAGGGATAGAGGCAGCGATAGCACGGCCCCTGATTAGGGGCGAACACCGACGCCATGCCCTCGAACTGGAAGATCGAGCCGTGTACGTTGGTCTTGCCGGCCAGGTAACATGCATCGTTGACGAGGTAGCGAGTCTCGAAGTTGTCGGAGCCGTCCACGACGAGGTCGTAGTCGGCAATGATGTCGTTGACGTTGTCGACGGTGATGCGCGTGGGGAGGGCGATGACGTTGACGTCAGGGTTCAGGGCCTTCAGCGTTCGCGTACCCGATTCCACCTTGGGCTTGCCGACGTCGGCCGTCGTGTGCAGGATCTGCCGCTGCAGGTTGGTGATGTCGACGATGTCGCCGTCCATGAGCCCGAGAGTGCCGACGCCAGCCGCGGCCAGGTAGAGGGCCGTCGGCGACCCCAGGCCGCCGGCGCCGATGAGCAGGACCTTGGAGCGCAGCAGCTTGCGCTGCCCCTTCTCGCCCACCTGGGAGAGGAGGAAATGTCGGCTGTAGCGCTGGATTTGCTCGGTGGTCAGCGCGACGTCCTTGACCACCGGGAATCCGGATTGCGCCCACTTCTGGTATCCGCCCTGGAGATTGATGACGTTCGCGTAGCCAAGATCCTTAAGCGCTTTGGCCGCCAGGACGGAGCGAAGGCCGGACTGGCAATAGAGAACGACGGTCGACGACGGATCGGGAACAGCGCTTCCGATGCGAAACTCCAGGAATCCCCGGCTGATGTTGGTGGCCGGCTCGATATGGCCATCCCGGTATTCGTCAGGGTCACGCACGTCGACGATGCTGACCGGCTCTCCAGCTTCGATACGGCGCCGCAGATCCGCGGGCCCCTCCTCGGGAACGACTGCACGGGCCTCGGCGATCATTTCTTTCAAGGTCTTCATCGGCGCGATTCCACTCCTCTCCTCGCGATCGAAACGATGAGACGCTCCCTCACATGATCATCCGCATTTCCGATCGAGTCAACAGCATATGACTCGACCATGGCTACCGAGGCGGCGGCGTGACTGCTATACTCGCGAAAACCCAAAAGGTAGACCCACGGATGAACGTCACCTCGGATGCCAAGCGGGCCTTCTATACGCAATCGTATTCGCCGGCGCCCCAGATCGACGGCGTCCAGGTTGTCGAACTGAAGCGCCATGCCGATGACGGGGGATCCATCACCGAACTGGCTCGGCTGGTGGATGGCCGCCCAGAGGCGTTCGACGGCTTCGCGATGCGTCAGATCAACTACAGCGAGATCGAAGCTGGGGTGATCAAGGCCTTCCACCTGCACAAGCGCCAGACGGATATCTGGTACGTGCCCCCCTCCGACCGCATGCTCGTGGTACTCCTCGATGTCCGCGAGCACTCACCGACGGAAGGGACTCGCGTTCGTCTCGTCCTCGGGAGCGGAAGCTCCCGGCTCCTGCGCGTCCCGCCGGGCGTGGCCCATGGCATACGGAATCTGGGACTGGCCACCGGCCATGTGATCTATTTCGTGGACCAGCCGTTCTCCGCCGATCCAGCCCTCTGCGACGAAGGGCGGCTGCCTTGGGACTTCGCGGGCGCTGATGTGTGGGACATCGCGCGGGGGTAGTGGAGCATGCGACGGCGCGCGGCGCTGCTGATCGCCCTGGCCGTCCTTCTCCCCGTACTCGTCGGCGCGACGCCGGCCGCGCGCGAGTACCGACTCGACCCACGTCAACTCTCCGCGCTGCCCTCGTTCGTGCAGCGCGTTCAGCCGGCCATCATTGGTTTGCGGGTCCGAGCGAGCGAGGATGGCCCCTCGGCGGCGACGCTCGGCACAGAGCGCTTCGCGAGCGGCGTAATTTTCGACAGCCGTGGCTTTGCCCTGACGGTGAGCTATGTACTCCTCGACGCCGTCTCCATCGAAGCGCGAACCCGCGACGACCGCACCGTGCCGGCGCGCCTGATCGGCATCGACTTCGACTCCGGCCTGGGCGTGGTCAAGCTTGAGGAGGCCGGCCCGTGGCCGGTCGCCGCCCTCGGGCAGTCGCGTGACGCCGCACCGGGCGCCCTCACGGGCACCGTGGGCGTCGACGAGGACGGCAACCTGGTGTGGGTCGCGAGCGGGCTGCAAGCCATCCGCCGCTTCTCGGCGTACTGGGAGTACATGCTCGATCGCGCGTTCATCGTCGCGCCCGGAAGCCCCTCCTGGGGCGGCAGCGCGGTGGTCGACGCCCGCGGCGACGTGATCGCCATCGCGTCACTTCGCCTCGGGCCGCATCCGCACGTGAACTTGGCCATTCCCCTCGAGAAGTTCGTGCCGGTGAAGGAAGAATTGATCGCGGCCGGCCACGTGGTGAGCCGCCCGCCCCGACCCTGGTTGGGCCTCTACACGTTGGAGAGAGATGACGGGATCATCATCGACGGCTTCTCCGCCGTCGGCCCCGCTCGGGGGGCCGGCCTCCGCAAGGGAGATCGCATCGTCGCCGTCAACGGCGTCAGGGTGAGCGCTCAAGCAGAGTTCTACGAGCAGCTCTGGCGCGCGCGGGCCGGCGACGTGATCGCGCTCTCGATCGTGCGCGACGAGGCCATCCGCATCGTCGCCGTGCGATCGGTGGATCGGCGCCAGCTGTTCCGTACTACCAACCGCTAGGGTACGCTCGAGGTCATGAAGGGGGCCGTCGACACCTACGAGGGGCGCGGACTCATCTGCGATCCGATCCATCACTATATCTTCTACACCCGGCCCGGCGGGATTCCGGGCGAGGCCACGGAACAGGACGTCATCGATACGCCATGGGTGCAGCGCCTGCGGCGGATTCCCCAGCTCCAGTCGGCGCGCTGGGTCTTTCCCGCTGCTGAGCACAGCCGCTTCCAACATTCACTGGGCGCCATGCACCTGGCCGGGCGTCTGGCCCAGCAACTCTCTGCGTCGCTCCACGCCATCTTCCCCGACGGTCCGTCGACGGCGCTCCTGGAGGAACTGTTGCGGATGACCGGGCTGCTGCACGACGTCGGCCACGGTCCATTCGGCCACTTCTTCGACGACAACTTCTTGAACGATTTCGAGCTGACCCACGAACTGGTGGGCCAGAAGATCATCCGTGAGGAGCTGGCGGATATCCTGCGCGGCATTCGGCGGAGCCCGTCTGGCGCCTTCCAGGCCGATGAGCAGATCGATCCCGAATGGCTGTGTTACCTGATGGGGAAGACGTACACTCAGCCCCTGGAGTCGCACCCGAAATGGCTGTCCTTCCTGAAGCCGCTCCTGTCGGGGGTGTTCACAGCGGACAACATGGACTATGTGCTGCGCGACGCCTACATGTGCGGGGTGGCGGTCGGTCCCATCGACATCGAGCGCATCATCTACTATTCGTTCTTCAGCGAGAAGGGCCTGACCCTCGACCGAAGTGGGCTGCAAGCGTTCACCATGTTCCTGAACGCCCGCTTCTACATGTACACCAACGTCTACTACCATCGCACCACGCGGGGGATCGACCTTCACTTGAAGGAGATCTTCCGCGAGACCATGCGACTGGCCTTTCCCTACGACCTTCGCAAGGAGCTGCATCCGTACCTGCACCTGACGGAATGGACGCTGCTGGAGGAAGTCGGCCGGTGGCACGACGACCGGCCTGATGATCCGCAGACCGGGAAGCGAGCGTTGGGCGCCGAATGGCGGCATGTGCTCGACCGGCGGCTGAAGTGGCGGATGTCGAGCGAGGAGATTCTCGATCAGTTCGAAGCGCGCAAGGGTCAGGCCTTTTTGGATGCGGAGACCGTGGAGCGGCGCGTCCGGACTTTTCTGCCCTCGAGGCTCAAGGAGTTCCCCTTCAAGATCGACATGGCCCTGCAGGACCCGCGACCGCTCAACCCCCTCAAGATGGGCGACCGCCAGATTTACGTCTACGACTCGGCCACTAAACGCGTGTCCGAGGAGCCGCTGACCGAGATCCTCAAGTACCTCCCGGGCAAGGTCGCCCAGTGCCGCATCTTCGCGACCTCCCACGAACACGACGCCGAACTGGCCGTTGCCCTCAAGCGCGCGCTCAACGAGGAGCCCTCGTCCATCGTCACCAACGTGTAGTCATCGTCCTGACGCGCGGTAGGTGGCCGGGTCGCGCCGGCCCGCTTCGGCGAAGCCCTTGAGTCGCAGGTGGCACGCATCGCAGCGCCCGCAGGCGCCGTCGGGGGCGGGGTCGTAGCAGGAGAGCGTCAAGCCGTAATCCACCCCGAGGGCCAGGCCTGTCCGGATGATCTCGGCCTTGGTCATGCGGAGGAGCGGCGTGTGAATGCGGAGTCGCTGGCGCCCCTCGACGCCGGCCCTGGTCGCGAGATCGGCCATTCGCTGGAAGGCCTCGATGTACTCCGGGCGACAGTCGGGATATCCCGAATAGTCGAGGGCGTTGACGCCGATGAAGATGTCGCTCGCCGCGAGAGTCTCCGCCCAGGCCAGCGCGAAGGAGAGGAAGATCGTGTTGCGTGCGGGAACGTAGGTGATGGGGATGTCGCCGGCCATCTCGGCCGGAGCCCGATCCTTCGGGACGTCGACGGCGGCGGTGAGCGCGGAGCCGCCGAAGAGGCGGAGATCGAAGCTGACGACGATGTGCTGGTCCGCGGCCAGCGACCGCACCACGCGCCGGGCCGCCCCGATCTCCGCGGCGTGCCGCTGACCATAGTTGAAGGTCAGGGCATGGACGGCGAATCCCCCTCGCAGGGCGACGGCCAGGGCCGTGGTGGAGTCGATGCCACCGCTGAGCAGCACGACGGCGCGACGGGCCACGCTCATCGCCCCACCGTCACTGTGTCGCGGCGCCTCATGCCCCCAGAACTCCGGGCCGACTCGTCGTGGCGGGCCGATGCGTCGTGTAGTATCGAGGCGATGTGGCCGAGCAGGGGCTGGTGATGACGTGGCGATTCCTGGTCTTCGCCGGGCTGTTCGTCACCTGTCTCCTCACGGCCAATGTCATCGCCACCAAGCTCGTGATCGTCGGCGGCCTGGTGTTGCCGGCCGGCGTCGTGATCTTCCCCCTCTCGTACATCGTGGGGGACGTTCTCACCGAAGTGTACGGCTACGCCGCGGCCCGCCGGGTCATCTGGCTCGGCTTCGCCTGCAATGTCCTGATGGTGGCCGCCATCTGGCTGGCCGGAGAGCTGCCTCCGGCCCCGGTGTGGAAGGGGCAGGCGGCCTATGCCGAGATTTTCGCGCAGACCCCGAGGATCCTGGCGGCGTCCTTCCTCGCCTACCTCATCGGAGAGTTCGCCAACAGCTTCACGCTGGCCCGCATGAAGATCGCCACCCAGGGGCGATGGCTCTGGACGCGAACGGTGGGCTCGACCATCGTCGGGCAAGGACTGGATAGTGTCGTCTTCGTTGCGTTCGCCTTCGCCGGCCTGGTGCCGCTCGCCATGCTGGTCACCATCATCGTGGCGCAGTGGGTGACCAAGGTCGCCTACGAGGCCGCGGCCACCCCACTGACGTACCTTGTCGTCGGCTGGCTGAAAGACCGCGAGCGGATGGATGCCTACGACCGGGACACCGACTTCAACCCACTGCACTTGTGAAGCACGGGGCGGCGAGCCCCAGCCTGGAGGAGCCCGACGATGGAGAAGTTCCAGGGCGTCGATTATTACCAGGTAGAGGCGCTGCTGTCCGAAGATGAGCGGATGGTGCGGGATACCATTCGCGATTGGGTCGAGGCCGAATTCCTGCCGATCGTGAGCGAGCACCACCGGGCGGGGACCTTCCCGCTCGATCTCCTCCCGAAGCTCGGCGACATGGGCGTCTTCGGCGCCACCCTCAAAGGGTACGGCTGCGCGGGGCTCAACAATGTCGCCTATGGGCTCATCATGCAGGAGCTGGAGCGGGGTGACTCGGGACTGCGTTCGGCGGCGTCGGTGCAGAGCGGCCTGGTGATGTACCCGATCTACAGCTATGGCTCGGAGGCGCAGAAGGACCGCTGGCTGCCCACCCTCGCCACGGGCGAGAAGGTCGGCTGCTTCGGGCTCACGGAACCCGACCACGGCTCGGATCCCGGATCCATGAAGACCCGAGCGGTGCGCAAAGACGATGGGTACGTCCTGAACGGGACCAAGCTCTGGATCACCAACGGCTCCATCGCGGATGTGGCGGTGGTGTGGGCCCGCGAGGACGACGGGGAGATTTCTGGGTTTCTGGTCGAGAAGGGCACCCCCGGATACTCCACCCTGGACATCCACGGCAAGTTCTCGATGCGCGCGTCGATCACCTCTGAGTTGAGCTTCCAGGACTGCCACATCCCGCTCGACAGCAAACTTCCCGGCGTGCGGGGCCTGCGCGGGCCCCTGGGCTGTCTCAACCAGGCGCGCTACGGGATCGCCTGGGGCGCGGTGGGCGCGGCCATGGCGGTATACGACTGGGCGCTCCAGTACGCCCAGCAGCGCATCCAGTTCGCCAAACCCATCGCCAGCTTCCAGCTCGTGCAGCAGAAGCTGGTGTGGATGGTGACCGAGATCACCAAGGCCCAGCTCTTGTGCTTGCAGCTCGGGCGGCTCAAAGACCAGGGCCAGGCGCGGGCCCAGCAGGTCTCGATGGCCAAGATGAACAACGTGCAGATGGCGCTCGACGCCGCCCGGCTGGCCCGGGACATCATGGGGGCGGCCGGGATCGTGGACGAGCACCCCGTCATCCGGCATCTGCTCAACCTGGAGACGGTCAACACCTACGAGGGCACTCACGACATCCACACCCTCATCATCGGCCGGGACATCACCGGCCTGGACGCCTTCGGCATGGCATGAACACGGCCGGTCACCCCGTCAACCTGATCGGGACGCTTTCGCCGCACCGCCAGATCCCCAGTCGATGAGCGGACCTCAGGCGCTCGTGTCCCTCGGATGGCTGCGGTACCATTGGTAGGTCATGCTCGACACTGCCGTGCTGTTCGTCGTGGTCACCGTCTCCGCAACGCCCCGCGCTGATCCCGCGGCCGCGATGCTTCGCCCGGCTGCCCGCCCTCGCTCGTGACCCACGGCATGGCGTTCCAGGACGGTGAGCAGGTGCTGCTCATCGATCAGCGGGGCAAGCGACACCTGATCTTTCTTCGCAAGTCGGAGACGTTTCATTCTGACCGGGGATGGATCCCCCACGACGCCATCGTCGGGCAGCCCGAGGGGAGCTGGGTGCGCAGCTCGCTCGGTCTCCGCTACCTGGCCGTGCGCCCTACTCTGGCCGAATACGTGCTGGAGATGCCGCGCGGCGCTCAGGTCATCTATCCCAAGGATCTGGCCATGATCCTCTTCTGGGCGGACATCGCTCCCGGATGTCGCGTCCTCGAGGCGGGCATGGGTTCGGGGGCGCTCACCCTGGCCCTGCTGCGCGCCGTGGGTCCTGACGGACGGATCATCAGCTACGAACAGCGCGATGAGTTCGCGCGGCGAGCGCTGACCAACATCCGCCTCCGCCTGGGTGAGGTGGGGAACCTGGTCGTGCGGTTGATGCCGGTCGAGGAGGGGCTTCCCGACGAGGAGCCGGTCGACCGCGTGTTGCTCGACTTACCCGAACCCTGGGCCGTCGCTCCGGCAGTGGCCTCGCGGCTGCGGACGGGGGGCATTTTTCTCGCGTACGTCCCGACGATTATCCAGTCCCATCAGTTCTCCGACGCCTTGCGGCACGACCCGCGCTGGGCCCAGATCGAGACCTTCGAAACGCTCTACCGCCCCTGGAACATCGAAGGCCAATCGGTGCGCCCCTTCCATCGCATGGTCGCCCACACGGGATTCATCACCCTGGCGCGCCGCGTGGTTCCGGAAGACGGCGCGCCCGCCAAGGCGGCACCCGCCGTCGGTGATCGCGACTGAGTCGCCCGGCGGTTCCGGCCGCGGTGGGGCGGTCTGACCAGGGAGCGCGAAGGGGCGCGGCCGCCTTGCGCTGGATCGGCCCGGGCTCGCCCCCGGGCGTCGCACGACTGAAGGAGTGCAGATGATCACGGTAATGCGGAACTATCGGAAGACGCTTCAGATCGGCCTGCTCGTCGTCATCGCGGCCTTCGTCATCACCTCCGTGGTGGTCTTCGGCGCTGGCCCCGGTGGCGTTCAGCCGGATGCCATCGCCAGGGTCGACGGGGAGGCCATTCCCGTCGACCGCTATGAACGGCGGTATCGCGCCTACTACGATCACTACGCCCAGATGCTCCGGGAGCGCTTCAGCCCTGAGATGGCGCAGCAGCTCCAACTGCCGCAGCAAGCGGTGAACGACCTGGTCCAGGAGACCGTCGTCTTTCAGCGCGCCAAGCGGGAGGGCCTCGCCGTCACCGACGAGGAGCTGAACGCGCGGGTCCATGCCGTGCCGGCCTTCCACGAGAACGGGCGCTTCTCCATGAAGCGCTATGAGGCCTTCCTCAAAGCGCGCAACATGCCGAAGGCGCACTTCGAGGAAGAGGCCCGGCGGCAGCTCACCCGCCAAAAGGTGGAAGCGATGGTGAAGGGCGGGGTCAAGGTCTCCGAGGCGGAGGTGGAGCGAGTCTTTGCCCATCAGCGCGCGGGAGTCCGGGCGGCGTGGGCCCACGTCGATCTCACGCCCATCATCGCCGCGATCGCGCCCGCCGACGATGAGCTAGCCAAATACCTGGAGAGCCACGCCGCCGAGTTTCGGCTGCCCGAACGGCGACGCGTTCAGTACGTGGCCTTCAACCCCAAGGATTTCACGCCCTCGATCACACCGGCCGAGATCGACAAGTACTATCAGGAGCACCCCAAGGAGTTCGAGAATCCGCACCAGGCGCGCGCTGCGCACATCCTCATCCCGGTTTCCCAGGCCGGGGGCAGTGACGCGGAAGACAAGGCGAAGGCGGCGGTCGCCGACATCATCCGCCGCGTCAAAGCAGGGGAGGATTTCGCCAAGCTCGCCCGGGAGCTCTCCCAGGACCCGGCCTCGGCCGCAAACGGTGGCGACCTCGGGTACGTGACCAAAGGTGAGATGGTGCCGCAGTTCGAGGAGGAACTTTTCAAACTGAAGAAGGGTGAAGTGTCGCCCGAGCCGGTCCGCACGCCCTTCGGATACCACGCGGTGAAGGTGACGGACATCAAGGAGGGTGGCCGAAAGCCCAAGGAGGCGGTCGCGGGTGAAATCGGCGCGAAGCTGGCGACCGAGGCGTCCGACCGCGCGGCCAAGGCCAAGGCCGACGAGGCGCGTGCTGGGCTCTTGGCGGCCAAGGACTTCATGGCCGAGGCCAAGGGCCGCGGTCTCACGCCGCTGGAGACGACGATCGAGCGTCCGGAGCGGCCGACTCCCGGCATGCCCGCCGACTCCATGCAGGAGACGGCCTTCAATCTGGCCCCAGGAGGCGTCTCGGCGCCGCTGAAGACCCCGGCCGGTTGGGTGGTCATGAAGAATGTGGAGAGCCTTCCCGCAACGACACCACCCCTGGCCGACATCCGCGACAAGGTCGCGACGGTCGTACGCCGCCAGAAAGCAGAGGCACAGGCCCTCGAGCGGGCCAAGCAGCTCGTCACCGACGCTCGTGCCGGCGATTTCACGGCAGCGGCCAAGAAGACGGGCGCCGTCACCGGAGAGACCCCGGTGTTCACGCGCCAGACGCCGGCCGACCGGGTCCCCGGTGATGCCATGATCGCCGCCCTCCAGACGCCGCTGAACGGCGTCACCGAACCCGTCCGCACGCCGCAGGGCTACTACGTGCTCAAAGTGCTCGAGCGCGTCGCCGCCGATATGAGTGCATTCGCGAGCGAGCGCGAGAAGCTCTCGCGCGAGGTGCTCACTCAGAAGCAGAGCCGGGCCTGGGAGAGCTGGCTGAGCGAGGCCATGAGCCGCGCCAAGGTCGATCTCACGCCCGGGGTCCAGCCGCCCCGCCGAGGCTGATCGCGAGGCGCCAGCCGCCACGAGGGGCCCGAGCGTTGGGGGGTCCACCTCGGGCGGCAGGTTCTACGATCCGGCCGGGACCCTCTCGCCGCCCGGCACCCAGCTGCGTCGGCGGAGCAGGCGGGGAAAGCGGATCCACGAGAACAAGCGGAGTCCGCTCATATCGTCGAACATCGAGTAGATGACCGGGGTCACGATGAGGGTCACCAGCAGGCAGAGAATCTGCCCGCCCACCACGACCGTGGCCAGCGACGCACGAGAGGCCGAACCGTCACCGCGCCCCATGGCCACGGGCAGCATCCCCGCCACGATGGCCAGCGTGGTCATGAGAATGGGTCGCAGCCGAGCGCGGTCGGCTTCCATCTGCGCCTCGAGCCTTGGCATGCCTCGCCCGCGCAGGACGTTGGTGTAGTCCACCTGCAGGATGGCATTCTTTTTCACCACTCCCATGAGCAGGAACAACCCCATGATCGAGTAGATGTTGAGGCTCATGCCCAGGACCATGAGGGTGACGAGGCCGAAGGGGATGGCCAGGAACATGGAGACCATGATGGTGACCGGGTGGACGAACGACTCGAACTGCGCGGCCAGGACGATGTAGATGAAGGCCAGGGAAAGGACCAGGGCGAGGAGGAAGCTCTGGACGGACTCCTGCATGAGCTTGCCCCGCCCCGTGGTCACGATGCCGTACTCGAGTGGCATCTTCTGCTTGGCCACCGATCCGTAGGCGTCCTTGAAGGCCTCGGCCAATGGCTTCCGATAGAGATTCGAGATGATGGTGACCGACCGCTCCTGCGCAAATCGCTCGATCTGCCCCGGGCTCATGCCGCGCTCGAAGTCGGCGATGTTCGCGAGACGCACGAGCCTTCCATCGCTGGCGGGGACCATCAAGTTGGGCAAGGGCCCCGGCGCGCTCCGGTGGCTCTCCTTGAGGCGCAGCCGTACGTCGTACTGCTCACCGCCCTCCCGGTAAAAGCCGACCTTCTCCCCGCCGACCATGGTGCGCAGCGCGGTGGCAATGGCATCGGCACGCACCCCGAGATCGGAGGCCTTCTGCCGGTCGATGTGCACCTGGACCTCGGGCTGGCGGTAGGCCTGGGCGGTGTCCAGATCCACGAAGCCCGGCTTGCTGGACAGCTCGCGGATGACCTCGCGGCCGTAGGTCTCCAGGCGGCCGAGGTCGGGGCCGCGCAGGACCATGCTGAACGGAGTCTGGCGGAAGCCGCCGCTGCTGATCAGGTTGATCTGCTGAGCGCTCGCCCGCGTGCCGGGGAATGCCCCTAAACGCTGGCGGACCTCCTGTTTGATGTCCTCCTGGCTGCGCCTGCGCTCCCGGAGTGGCTTGAGGCCGACGTAGATCGAGATGTCGCCCACCGTGGACTGGGCCTGACCCCGCACGCCGATCGTCGAAAAGAGCGCCGTCACTTCGGGGATCTTGCGGATCTCGGCCTCCATCCGGGCCACCAGATCGGCCGTGCGGGCGAGGGACGAGCCCGGCGGAGCCTCCGCCACCACCTCGAACTCGCTCATGTCGTCGTCCACCACGAATTCGAGCTTGGAGCGGGTCAGCAAAAACCATCCTGAGACGAGGATCAGGATGCTGACCAGCACGACGACCCAACGATGCCGGAGGCACCAGCCCAGGAGTCCCTCGTACCCGCGTTCGAGGGCGCGGTAAACGCCGCCGGCCTCGCGGTCGTGTGCGCCCTGCTTTTCCACGCGGGGCGCTTGGGCGGCGAAGATGCGGGCGCTCAGCATGGGGGTGAGGGTGAAGGCGACGAGCAGAGAGACCATGATGGCGAACGTCGCCGTGAGCCCGAAGGAATTCCAGAACTTGCCGACCAGCCCACCCATGAAGGCCACGGGCAGGAAGATGACGACCAGCGACAGGGTGGTGGCGGTGACGGCGAGGGCGATTTCTCGCGTGCCGGTGATGGCCGCCTCGAACGGCGGTCGCCGCTCCTCGTCGATGTGCCGGAAGATGTTCTCCAGCACGATGATGGCGTCGTCGATGACGATTCCCGTGGAGAGCGACAGCCCGAGCATGGTCAGGTTGTTGAGGGTGAAGCCGGCCATGCGCATGGCCAAGAACGTCGCGATGATGGAGCAGGGGATGGCCAGCGCGGCCACGAAGGCCGGGCGCAGCTTCCGCACCGCGCCGAAGAAGACCATGGTGATGACGATGCAGATTCCCGTCACCCGCAGCAGCAGTTCGGGGTCGCCGGTGAGGAAGGCGGCGCCCACCGTGGCGACGATGAGGGCCACCGCGGCAATCTCCCACCACACCAGATTGCCGATGAAGATGGCCACGATGAGACTGGCCAGGAGGCCACCGAGGAGTAGGTGGTCCTGAACCTCGTGGATCGAGCGCTTGATGAAGCGCGAGAGGTCGCGTACCACCTCGAACTTGATGTCCTGGGGCAGGCCTTTGTTGACTTCGGCCAGCCGCTCTTTGATGCGGTCCACCACGGCCACCGTGTTGGTACCCGACTGCTTGCGGATGACCAGCGACACGGCGTTGCGCCCGTTCAGGCGAGAGAGCGTGCGGGGCTCTTCCTCACCGTCCACGACGGTGGCGATGTCGCGGATGCGCACGGGGCCGCCCTTGAGGTCGGCCACGATGAGACTCTCGAAGCCCTCCGGCGTCTCGATGCGCCCCAGCGTCCGGAGACCTTCCTCCTGGTCCCCGCCCGTGATTCGTCCGCCAGGGATCTCTACGTTCTGGCGGGCCAGGGCATCCTTGACCTGCGGGATGCTCAGACCGTAACCGGAGAGGCGGTCGGGATCCACGAAGACCTGGATCTCGCGCCGTTGGCCGCCCACGATGGTGATGGCCCCCACGTCCTTGACGGTCTCGAGCTGACGCTTGATCCGCTTGTCGGCAATCTCGGTGATCTCGCGCGCCGAGCGCTGGCCGGAGACCACCACCGCCATGACCGGGGACGAATCGGGGTCGGCCTTTTCGATGATGGGCGACTCGGTGCCGGGCGGGAAGCGGGAGACGATGGCGTTGACCTTCTCCCGCACGTCATTGGCCGCTTCCTGCACGTTGCGCTCGAGCACGAAGGTTGCGAAGACCTGCGACTGCCCCTCGATGGAGCTGGAGCGCAGCTCGTCGAGGCCAGCGATGGTGTTGACGGCCTCCTCGATCTGTTTGGTGATCTGGCTCTCGATCTCCTCCGGAGAGGCCCCGGGCAGGCGCGTGGTGATGGTAATGGTCGGAAGATCGACCTTGGGGAAGATGTCGACACCGAGTTGGGCGAACGAGGCCAGGCCGAGGACCACGAGCGAGGTGATCAGCATGGTCGTGAAGACCGGTCGCCGGACGAAGACTTCCAGCAGGCTCATTGTAACGAGGGCGCTAGCACGGCTCGAGCCGAAGGTGGCAAGTGATGGGCGCGCGGGGCTGCGCTCCGCGGTCGACGGTCATGGCGAGCGATGGGCACGCATGGCTGCCGTCTAACGCGCGACCACGGTGACGGCGGCGCCGTGGTAGAGAGCTGGCAGGTTCGAGGTAGCCACCGTCTCCCCGGCCTTCACGCCCTGCAGGATCTCGAGGATGCCCTCCTGCCGGGCCCCGGGCCGCACCTGGCGCTCCTGAGCCTTGCCGTCGGCGATCACGAAAACCTTGTTGAGGCCCACCACATTCATCAGGGCGTCAGAGGGCACCACCACCACGCTGGGATCCTCGCGGGTGAGGACGTTGCCCTTGGCGAAGAAGCCGGGCCGCAGCGCGTTGGCGTCGTTGGGAACGCGGGCCTCGACGGCCAGGGTGCGCGTGGCCACGTCGACCGCAGGGGCCAAGCGGGTGATCGTCCCCGTGAACGCTTTGCCGGGATAGGCCTCGACGCTCAGCCGAAGAGTCTGGCCGACCTTCAGCTCGGGGGCCTGTCGCTCGGGCACGGTGCCGGCGTACTTGAGCGGATTGGTGATGACGATGGTGAAGAGCGGCGTGTTGTCCTTCACGAACTCACCAGCGGACACGTGACGCTTGGCGATGGAGCCGCTGATGGACGCCTTCACTCGAGTGTCCCCCAGCCGCTTTTCGACGAGGCCGAGCGCGGCCTCCCGCTGCTTCACAGTGGCCTCGGCAGCCCGCACGGCGGCCCGGTCGGAGCGCAGCTGGGCCTCGGCCACCCGCACCTGGTCCGGATGCTGCGCGGCGGCCGTCTTCATCATGGTGAGTTGGGCGGCCGCGGTGTTGTACTGATTGCGGGCATTGTCCACGTCGCGGGCCGCGATGATCTCCTTGGCGAACAGTTGCTGATTCCGCTCGAGCTCAGACCGTGCCCAGTCCACCTGCGATTGGGCGCGCGCCACGTCGGCATCGAGGGAAGCCACATTATCCTTCACGCGCTGGAGCGAGGCCTCGGTCGCCGCCGCCGTGGCCTGGGAACGGGCGAGAGCCTCGCGGGCCGCATTGAGGTCCGCCTGCGCCTGATCCACGGCCAGCTGGAATTCGCGGCGGTCATACTCGGCCAAGGTGGCGCCGGCGGCGACGCGATCGCCAAGATCGGCGAAGAGCTTGGCGATGGTGCCAGACTGTTCGGTTTTGGCGAGCATTTCCTCCCCGGCCAGGAGGCTCCCGCTCGTCTCCACGGAGCGCTGCACCGCGCGCGTCTCGGCGCGGCCGACCGTGATGGGAATGGCGCGCGGTCCGGCGGCCGGCGCCCCCCCGGGCTTGGCGGGCGCCTCGGCCTGCGATCGACTGCACGCGCTCCCGGCCAGCGCGAGCGCCGTCGCGAGGAGGGCGAACCACCGGGAACGCACCATGGCGCCCCCAGCGTACCATCCCCGCACACCGTGCTAACGTAAGGCGCATGTCGACGCCGCGAACACCCATGACGCGCACGGGATTCGAGCGCCTGCGCGATGAGCTGGACCGCCTCAAGCGCGTGGAGCGCCCGGCGATCACCCGGGCCATCGCCGAGGCGCGGGCGCACGGCGACCTCAGCGAGAACGCCGAGTATCACGCGGCCCGTGAGAAGCAGAGCTTCATCGAGGGACGGATCAACGATCTGGAGGGAAAGATCGGTCACGCCGAAGTCATCGATCCCCCCACGACCGGCGATCGCGTCACCTTCGGGTCCACCGTCCGTCTCGAGGATGAATCGGGGAAGGACGTCAGGTACTGGATCGTGGGCTCCGACGAGGCCGCCCCCGCGCGCGGGCGCATCTCGGTTCTCGCGCCGCTGGCGCGCACCCTCATCGGCAAGAGGGTCGGCGATACCGTGAAGGCGCAACTTCCGGGAGGGGCGAAGACCTTCGAGATTCTCGACGTGAACTTCGCCTGGCTGGAAGACGAGGAAGCCGGTCCCTGAGGAGGGGGACCTCGAGGGCCCCTTCGATGACCTAGCGCAGGGCGTCGCGGAGTTCGCGGGTCAGAACTTCGACCGTGCCCCGGGTGCCCCCGGCGAGCTTCAGTTTCCACTCTCCCTCGGTCTCGAAGCGGCGATCGCGCAGCCGGTCGCCCCAGGGGCGAATGGCCTCGCGGATCGCGTTCAGGTCGAACGGATCGCGCCGCAGCTCCCGGGCGCGCGCCATGACGTCGGGCGCCACGCGGATGAAGGCGCGCAGGGCCGCGCCCGTCTTGATGGAGTATTTTCGCCCTGCCCACGCGGTGGGAAAGATGCCGGCGAGCGCCTTGACATAGTTGAGGAAGAAGCGCTTGGCGCCGCCGCGCAGCTCCTGGATCTTGCCCGCGCCTCCCACCTTCTCCACCGTCTCGAAGAAATCGACGATCTCTTCGGCCAGCGGCGCCTGGCTCACGCGGCCGCGCCCGGTGCCCAGCATCTTGATCTCGCCGTGCAGGGGCGACGTCTCGTCCTCGTTCAGCGAGCGGATGACGTCGTGGGCCAGCGCCTGGTTGGGATCGGGATAGAGCTTGCGCCCGGCCAGACTGATGATGTGCGATGGATTGAGGCGCGTGTGCTTGGCGTTGATGGTGACGAACAGCTCCACGATCTGGCGCGCGTCGAGCGAATCGAACAGGACGGCGGGCACCTCGATGCCGAGGTTGTTCCCGCCTTGGCTCAGCCCGTGCAACGCGAGCAGGCGGTGCTGGCCGTCGAGGACGCGCAGCACCCCGTGCTCCTCGGGGATCTGCAGGAGGCCGAGATCGTGGTGGCCGGCCACGGGCGTGAAGGTGAAGCGCTTCTCAGAGGTGATGATGACGGCGCCGGGGATGGCCGGCAGGGTCGCGGAGTCCTTGCACTCCCGGTAGTAGGCGATGATCTCGTCGATCTTGCGCCGGATGACTGGACGCTGATAGGCGGCCTCGCTCTCGCTGATTCGCCGTTCGAGGCTGTCCCAGTTGACGCGGGAGCGCGCGGCCGCCTTGCTCGGGCCGTGCTGGGCCGGCTTCGGACCGCCTGCGTAGCCGAGCACCTCGAACTTGACCAGACGGTCGATGTCCTTGACGGACAGTCCCGCCTGATAGAACTCCACCCCGAATTGCTTGACGCGGTGCGCGGGAACCGTGATCATGCGGGAACTCTAGCCGATCGACAAATGTCTGTCAATAGATGGTTTTTTCGCCATTGACCCACCGAAAGGTTCTCGTTGCGGTGAGTGGCGCGTGAACGCGCGAGCCATCGCGGTGGCGTCCAGCATGAACCTCACGAGCTACCTCCTCGTCCTCTTGGCCTTCCGTCTGTCGAAGGCCGGGTACGTGGTCGCTGCGCGCGAAACGTCGATCGTCCTCTCGGTGCTGATCGGCAGCCTCCTCATGCGCGAAGGCCATGCCAGTCCCCGCCTGGCGGGGGCGGCTCGTCCTCGGTGGGGTGGCGTGCGTCGCGTTGGCGCGATGAGTCCGATACTTGACTGCTCCGGGCCTGAGCCTGAATAGTAAGGCACCCGTAGCGAGCATCGGCCTCGCCGCAGAGGCGCCCGGAGGCTTCGCGTGATCCAATACGCCGTCTCGCGCATGCTGTGGCTGGTCCCCACGCTCCTGGCCATGGCCCTGGTGACGTTTCTCGTGATGCACGCTACGCCGGGGAGCCCCCTGGACCCCGTGGCCGAGGGGGCCAACCCACTGTCGCCGGAGGCCCAGAAAAACCTGGCCGCGGCGTACGGGCTCGATAGACCCCTCTGGCAACAGTTCGCCATCTTCGTCGCCAAGGCGGTGTGCGGGGATTTCGGCAACTCGTTCGTCTACAAGACGCGGACGGTCAGCGAGATCCTCCGCGAGACCTTTCCTATTTCTCTCTTCCTCGGATCGATGGCCCTGGCCCTGGCGATCGCCGGGGGCGTGAGCCTCGGCGTGCTCGCCGCCACCTACCAGAATCGCATGTGGGACTACGTGTCGGTGACCCTCGCTACCTTCGGGGTTGCTGTCCCCAACTTCGTCCTCGCTGTCTTCCTGATCATCCTGTTCTCGTTCGTCGTGCCCTTGTTTCCCACGGGAGGCTGGGATTCGTGGCGAAACTGGATCCTGCCGACCGTGACGCTCGCCCTGGCCCCCATGGGACTCATCGCGCGCTTCACGCGGGCGAGCATGCTGGAGGTCATCCGGTCCGATTTCACCCTGACCGCGCGCGCGAAGGGACTCGGCGAGGCGCCGGTGATCCTCAAGCACGCCTTCAAGAACGCGCTGATCCCCATCGTGACCTTGCTGGGGCCGATGTTCGCCGCAGTGGGGACCGGCTCGTTCTTCGTGGAGTCGATCTTCCGGGTGCCCGGAATGGGCCGCTTCTTCGTGCTCTCGATGACCGGACGCGACTATCCGATGATCATGGCCGTGGTCCTCTCCTACGGGGCGTTCCTCGCCGTCATGAATCTCGTCGTCGACCTCGCCTATGGCGCTCTCGACCCCCGCATCCGGTACTAACGTCGGAGGGGGGCTGCGCCCCCCGTCCCATCCCGTCGAGGAGTTGCGCGGGCAAAGCCCGCGCTCAATCGCCGACGAGGCCACCGGCGGGGCCACCCGCTCCAGCAGCCTGTGGCGCGATGCGTTTCGCCGACTCCTCCGGAACCGGCTGGCCGTGGGGGGCGGGGTCGTCGTCATTCTGCTGGTCCTCGTCGCCATCTTCGCGGACGTGCTCGCCCCGTACTCGTACACCAAGACCAACTTCGGCCGGCTGAACGAAGGGCCGACCCACGACTATCCGCTGGGCACCGACAATCTCGGCCGGGACATGCTCTCGCGCATGATCTACGGGGCCCGCGTGTCGATGCTCGTGGGTCTCGGCGCGCAGCTGATCGTGGTGGCCATCGGCGTTCCCATCGGCGCGCTGTCCGGCTACGTCGGTGGGCGGACCGATCTGCTGCTCACCCGGTTCATCGACGTGATGTACGCGTTTCCGCGTCTGCTCTTCGTGATCCTCGTGATGTCCATGCTGGGTGCGGGCTTGACGAATATCTTCATCGCCATCGGCCTCACCGGTTGGGTGGGGATCGCCCGCCAGACGCGCGCGCAGGTCCTCGCCATCCGGGCCAAGGAATTCGTGGAGGGCGCCCGGTCACTGGGGGCGCGGTCCGGCCGCTTGCTGCTCCGCCACATCCTGCCGAATGCGTTGACGCCCATCGTCGTCGCCGTCACCTTTGGCATCCCGGAGGCTATCTTTACGGAGGCGGCGCTCAGCTTCATCGGCGTGGGCATCAATCCCCCCACCCCCTCGTGGGGCCAGATGGTCGGCGAGGGGCAGCAGTATCTGAGGTCGGCCTGGCATCTGTGCGTGTTCCCGTCGATTGCCATTGCCATCACCATGCTGTCGTTCACCTTCCTCGGCGACGGCGTGCGCGACGCCCTCGACCCAAGACTGAAATGAGCGCAGGAAAGGAGTCCACGCGATGACGCCTCATATCTCCGACCGGCAGTTCGATCTGCTCGAGCGGCGCTCGTCCGCGGCCGGGGTGGACCGGCGCACCTTCCTCAAGATCGCGGCGGCCCTGGCCGCCCTGGGACCGGCCGGCTTCAACACCAGGCCAGCCATCGCCCAGCCCAAGCTCGCTCCAGGCGAGAAGCTGGCCAGAGATCAGACCCTCCGCCTGGGCGGCGGTGGCTGGTGGCAAAACGACCCGTCGAGCCACGACTTCAACAAGGACCTGTACTGCGCTGGCGTGCCCGCCCTGTGGGCCGGCCTCATGAAGTGCACCGCGAACTTCGAACCGGTCCTCTACGTGGCGAGCAAGGTGACGTCGAACGCGGAGGGGTCGGTCTGGACGTTCGCCATTCGCAGGGATTCGAAGTGGTCAGACGGCGGTCCGTGCACCGCGCGCGACTTCGAGTACTCCTGGAAGCGCCAGCTCGACCCGGCGACGGCCGCTCCGTACTCGTCGTTCCTGTACGACATCAAGAACGCAGAGGCCTTCAACAAGAAGCAAGTCACCGACCCCGGGCAGGTTGGCATCCGCGCCAAAGACGACTGGACGCTCGAGGTCACCCTCGAGGGGCCACGGGGGTACTTCCCCGTGCTGGCCGCGTACCTGGCGGCCCTCCCCGGCCACAAGGCCTCTATCGAGAAGTTCGGCGACAAGTGGACGGAGGCCGCCAACATCGTCTGCAACGGACCGTTCGTGCTCGAGTCCTGGGAGCACAACAAAGTCATGGTGCTCAAGAAGAACAAGCACTTCCTCGGCGCCAAGGACATGACGCTCGAGAAGGCGGTCATCCCGATCATCCCGATAGCCTCCGGGGCCCTGCCGTACGAGAACAACGAGATCGATCTGACCGCCCTGCAGACGGCCGATCTCAAGCGGCTCCAGGGCGATGCTCGCACCGGCAAGGAGGTCTTCCGCTATCCGTTCCCCGGCACGTGGTACCTCCTGCCCCAGGTGACCAAGCCGCCCTTCGACAACGTGAAGGTGCGGCGCGCGGTGGGCCACGCCATCGACCGGGAGAACATCGTGCGCGTCTCGCAGGGCTTTGCCATCCCGGCCCACGCGATGATCCCGCCGGGCTTTCCGGGCGCGCTCGACGACAAGAAGATCCGGGACATCCAGCGCTTTGATCCGAAGGCCGCCCTGGCCCAGCTCAAGGGCACGCCCTTCGAGGGTGGCCGCAACTGGCCGAAGATCACGCTCTCGATGCGAGAAGAGGGCCTTGGCTCCAAGCCCCTGGCCGAGGCTGTGCAGTCGGTGCTCCTGGAGCATCTCAACATGAAGACCGACCTCGAGGTGCTCGAGCAGCGCGTGTTCCGCGAGCGCCTGTGGAAGCAGGAACACCAGTTCGTGTGGATCCGCTGGTTCATGGACTACCCGGATCCGCACAACGAGTATTTCGACACGTTCTACGGCAAAAAGACCACCGGGAAGCGCCAGGCGTGGGTCAACGACGCCTTCGACAGGGAGCTGGAGGCGGGGCGGGACACCCGCGATCCCAAGAAACGCCTGCAACACTACGCCAAGGCCGAGGAGATCCTGCAGACTGACGCCGGCTACGTGCCGGTGGCGTGGGTCGTGCGCTACGCGGCGGCCAAGCCCCCCGTGCGCGGCCTCGAGAAGAACCGGCAGGGCGAGCTGGTGGTCGACGGCAACATCTACTTCGACATGCTCACCCACATCTACATGGTCGAGAAGGCCTGATTCGCGAATCGACGAGCGCTCCGGGTTTCCCGGGGCGCGGCGCGGAGGGGTTGGGGGGCATCGTCAGGCCCGCCAAGCTGGCGCGTGCTCGAGGGGCGGCACGGCTCCGCCGGGCCGCCCCGAGCGTCGGGGGGGGGCTTGGGGGGCCCGGGCTAGGCCCCCCAGCTTAGATGATACAGAGCAATCCCGCACGCGGTGGCCACGTTGAGTGAGTCAACGCCGGTGGCCATGGCGACGCGGACGGTCAGTGTCGCTTCCTTCCGAGCGGCTTGGCTCAGGCCGCTTCCCTCGTTGCCGAGAAGGATGCTCACGCGAGAGCCGAGCGGGTGAGCGCGACCGAGCTGAGCCAGATTCATTGCGCCGTCCGGCGTGAGCGCGATCAGGTCGTACCCGGATGCCCGGAGCCCGGAGATTCCATCGGGCCAGTCGTCGAGGGTCGCGAAGGGGACGCGCAGGGTACCGCCCGCGCTCACGCGAATGGCCTTGCGGCCAAGCGGGTCGCCGCAACCTGGCGAGAGAAGCACGGCGTGGGCGGCGAAGGCCATGGCGTTGCGGAACACCGCGCCGACGTTTTCGGGGTCGACCAGAGCCTCCAGCACGAGAATCGTCCGCGGTCCCGGTGGCTCGATCAGCTCCGCCGCACTGACTGGAGCGCATCGCTCGCCGACGGCAAGGCAGCCGCGGTGGAACGCAAAGCCCACGACCGCGCGGATGATCGCGTGCGACGCGACCAGGACGGGGCGCGCCGTCGACCCACCTTCCAGGAGATCGAGCAGTCCCTCCAGCATCGCTTCGGTGGTGAGCACGGATCGCGTGGCAAAGCGCGGCGTTTGCAGGAGCTGGCGGACGGCGAACCGCCCCTCGACGACAAAGATGCCCCGCTCGCGGTGATCGGAGCCTTTCGATGCCCGGAAGTCGGCCAGGCGCGGGTCGAGAGCGTCGAGGACGCGCTCGAGGCGCACGGCACTCACCGCCAGCGGAGGCCGTCAGCGATCTCGGCGAGGCAGACCACGGAATTAGCCCAGGCTGAACGTCTCCGCGGCGAGGCCCGCGATTTGGCGGCCGATGGCCAGCGAGGCGGTGGCCGCGGGCGACGGCGCGTTGAGCACGTGGATGGCGTTCCGCCCGGTGACGATGCGGAAGTCGTCCACCAGCGACCCGTCGGGGCTCACCGCTTGCGCGCGCACACCCGCCCCACCGCCCTCGAGATCGTCCGATTGGAGGTCGGGTACGAGCCGCTGCAGGGCGCGCACGAAGGCCGGCTTGCTGAGCGAGCGATAGATCTCGAAGCCCCCCATTTTCCAGTAGCGGCGCGCCATGGCCCAGAAGCCGAGATAGCTGAGCGTGTCCCCGAGGTCGCCGAGGCTCACCGTGGTCCAGCCGTAACCCTCGCGGGCCAAGGCCAGCACGGCGTTGGGACCGGCTTCCAGCTCACCGTGGATCGTATTAGTCAAGTGCACGCCGAGGAAGGGAAACTCGGGATCCGGCACCGGGTAGATGAGCGTGCGCACCAAGTGGCGGCGCTCCGGTCGGATCATGTAGTACTCGCCCCGGAAGGGTATGATCTGCACGTCCGGCTCCGCGCCGGCCAGCCGCGCCACCCGGTCCGAATGCAGGCCGACGCAGTTCACGAGATGCCGCGCCTGCACCATGAGCCGTGGGGTCACGAGCACGAGCCCGTCGCGGGTGTGGGCGATCTGCTGGACGGCCGCTCGGGTCTCGAGCGCCACACCGCTCGCCACCAGCTCGCCCATGAGCGCGGATACCACTTCCTTGTAGTCGATGATGCCCGTGGTGGGCGAATGGATCCCTCGGAGCGCGTTGGCGTGGGGCTCCAGCTCCCGTAGCCGATCGCGCTCGATCAGCTCGCAGGGCACTCCGTTGGCCTGACCGCGCTCGTAGATCATCGTGAGCCGCGGCAACTCCTCTTCGGTGGTGGCCACGATCACCTTCCCGCAGCGCTCCACCTTGATGCCGTGCTGCTCGCAGAAGGCATACATCAGATTCTTGCCCTCCACGCAGAGTCTGGCCTTGTAGGAGCCCGGTTTGTAGTAGATGCCGGAGTGGATGACGCCGCTATTGTGACCAGTCTGATGGGCGCCGACGTGATCCTCCTTCTCGAGGATGACCATGCGGGCGCGCGGCGCCCGCTCGACCAGAGCGCGCGCGGTGGCGAGGCCCACGATGCCGCCGCCCACGATCGCGAGGTCGTATCGGTCCGCCATGGCCCGTCATTCTACACGGGAGCGGCCCTTGTCCGCCTCGGCACCGCGGCGGTAGGCTAAGCGCGGCGACGAACGAACCCCGTACCGGGCATGAACCGCGGGTGGCGAGCGATTGGTACGCGGAACTGCGCTCGCCTGGTGGGAGGATCTGGATGGCGGGCAAGTACTACGAGGAGCTGGAGGTGGGGCAGCGCTTCGCGCACCAGCCGGGCCGGACGATCACCGAGGCCGACAACGTCTTCTTCACCACCATGACCATGAACCCCCAGCCGCTCCACCTGGACTTTCACGCTGCCGCGAAGGCGGAGTTCGGCAAGCCCCTCGTCAATAGCCTGCTCACCCTCGGCGTTGCGGTGGGCCTGTCGGTCGGCGAGACGACCTTGGGCACGACGGTCGGCAATCTCGGCTTCGAGAAGGTGGAGTTCCCCAAGCCCGTCTTCCACGGCGACACCATCTATGCGGAGACGAGCATCGTCGACAAGCGCGAGTCGAAGTCGCGTCCGCAGTGGGGCATTGTCACCTTCGAGCACATCGCCCGCAACCAGCACGGCGACATCGTCATGCGGACGCGGCGGCAGGCCATGATGCGGAAGCGCCCGCCATGACCCCTCCGGGGCCCGGCCTCGCGCGCAGCAGCGAAGCGCCGGACGCGAGCAACCGGCGCCGCCGGTCGGTCCACTTCGTGCCGGGCGGCAACGAGAAGATGATCGACAAGGCCGTCACCCTTCCCGCGGACGGTCTGATCCTCGACCTGGAGGATGCCGTTCCACCCGACCGCAAGGTGGCGACACGCCCCATCGTGGCCCGGTGGCTCGGGGAGCTGAGTTTCGGTGGCCGGGAGCGATGGGTGCGCATGAATCCGTTGGGGACCGGCCTCGGTCGGGGCGACCTGGAGGAGACGATCAAGGCCCGTCCCGACGGCTACGTCGTCCCCAAGCCGAACCGCGCAGCCGACGTTCGCGAGATCGCGCACCTGCTGGACCGCCTCGAGCATCAGCACGGCATCCCCAACGGCAGCACTAAGCTCCTCCTGATCGCCACCGAAACACCGGAGGGACTCCTCAACATCCGGGACACGACGGCGGCCAGCTCGCGGATCGTCGCCATCGGCTGGGGCGTGGAGGATCTCGGCGCGGCCATGGCGCTGGGGCGCGTCCGCGACGCCCAGGGGCGCTTCCTCGACGTTCCGCGCTACGCGCGCGTGATGTGCGCGGTGACGGCGGCGGCCGCCGGGGTTCAGGCCATCGACACCGTGTACACGGAGATCGCCGATCTCGATGGCCTCCGCCGTGAGTGCGAGGAAGGCGTGGCCATGGGCTTCGTGGGGAAGATCTCCATTCACCCGAGCCAGCTTCCCGTGATCAATGAGGTCTTCACCCCGGCGGCCGACGAGATCGCGGAGGCCCGGGCGTTGGTGCAGGCCTTCGCGGAGCACGCCCGTCAGGGTATCTACGCCTTCCGATTCAGGGGAATGATGGTCGACGCTCCGCATCTCACGCGGGCGCAGAAGATTCTCGCCCGGGCCGGCGAGTAGCGTGGCGTGCGCGCCATGGTGCTGCGGGCGCCGCGGCCGATCGGTGAGTATCCTCTGATGGCGGAGCAGGTCGACGTCCCCACCCCGGCGGCCGACGAGCTCCTCGTCCGGGTGGTGGCGTGCGGCATCTGCCGAACCGATCTGCACATCATCGAGGGCGAGCTCCCTCTCCCGCGTGCGCCGGTGATTCCCGGCCACCAGGTTGTCGGCTATGTGGAACGTGTGGGGGCGCACGTCGCGCGCTTCCGCTCTGGCGACCGCGTGGGGATCGCCTGGCTCCGACGGACGTGCGGCGCGTGCGAATTCTGTCAGATCGGCCGCGAGAATCTCTGCGAGCGCTCGGCCTACACCGGCTACACCGACGATGGGGGCTACGCGGAGTATGCCACCGTGCCCGAGCAGTTCGCCTACGCCATCCCCCCCGTCTTCGACGACGTCGCGGCGGCGCCGCTCCTCTGCGCGGGCATCATCGGCTACCGAGCGCTCACCCTCGCCGCGGTGCCGCCAGGAGGGCGCCTCGGAATCTACGGCTTTGGATCGTCGGCGCACGTCACCGTCCAGGTGGCGCAAGCGCGTGGTTGCGAGGTCTACGTCTGCACGCGCGAGCCGTCACATCGCGACCTGGCCCGGCGTCTCGGGGCGGTCTGGACGGGTGAGCTCGTCGATCGCATGCCAGTTTCGCCTGACGGCATCATCATCTTCGCTCCGGTTGGCGAACTCGTGCCGGTGGCCCTTCGCAATCTGAAGAAGGGCGGCACGCTGTCCCTGGCCGGGATCTACATGTCCGCCGTTCCCCCGCTCGAGTACCGCGACCTGTTCTTCGAGCGGACGATCCGCACGGTGACGTCGAACACGCGCGCCGACGGCGACGCGTTGCTGGAGGAGGCCGCCCGCATTCCCGTCCGCCTCACCACGACCACCTTTTCCCTCGACGATGCCCATACCGCGCTCGATGGCCTCAAGCGCGGCGCGTTCGCCGGGTCGGCCGTGCTGATCACCAGTGGGTCGGCCGGTCGCTGACCCGCGCCGTCGGGAGTGATCCGCGAGATGGCGTGTTCGTGCGACTGCGCCTCGCCGCGGGGATCGCATATCGCGCTTGACTCGGCACATGGGCGGGCGTAGAAGGGGACTGACGGCGGATGCGGAATGCCCGTCGTCGGTAGGCCTAACCAGGAGGTGTCAGATGGAACAGACGCCACCGGGCTCGGAGGCCGCGTCGCGGGGAGCAGGCTAGCGGCTCCAGGCGGCGCCCAGCGAGGAACGCAAATCGTCCGGCGCATGCCGGGCGGCGCAGTGACACGCTGCGAAACCAGAACAGGGGGATGCAGTGGGCGAGTGTTGCTCGCCCACCCCCCCGCAAAACCTTCTCTCCGAGATCGGCAGTGCTCACCGACCTTTTCGCAGCTGTCGCGAACGTGAACGTGCAGATGGTCGCCAGCGCGATTCCACCGAAGTGTCGCCGGGCCGTGGATTTGGCTCGGGTCACCGTCGATGGAGAGACCGCCGTGCTGGAGGCTCCGACCTGGACACCGCGGCGAGGTTCTCGGCATCTGGTCCCATCCTGTAGCCTGCTCGGCGCTTCACCTTGCAGCTTTCGCTTCGAGCTGTCGGCCCTGACGGGAAGGCGGTGGACACCTTGGGTGGCGACCACGACGATCGGCCCACCCATCTTCCCGGAAGCGCTCGCGTCGGATCCGGCCCTGCAGGTGGACATCGATATGTACAACGCCCCCGAGCCCGTGGAGAGCGTGCGCCTCCGGGTGCGGGTACACCCGGTTGATGCGCTCTCGCGTTCGTCGATGTTCGCGCTGTCCGCGAGCGATCTGGCTCCGTCCGCGATCGGGGAGAGGGAGCCGGCGCAGGCATCGAGACTGTGCGTGCCCCTGCGCAGCCAAATGGACGAGGCGCCCGGCATTCGCGATCGAATCTGCTCGCCGACCTGCGTGGCCATGGTGTTGGAATATTGGCGGCGCCCGGCGGCCGTCGCGGACCTGGCCACCGAGGTCTTCCACGGGGGACTCGACCGCTATGGCGTCTGGCCGGCGGCCATTCAGGCGGCGGCCCGCCGAGGGCTCGGCGGATATCTTCTCCGCTTCCCCGACTGGGCCTCGGCGGCGTGGTGCCTTGCCGAAGGACGGCCCGTGATCGCCTCGATCCGCTACGGGACGGGCGAACTGGAGGGTTCGGCCATCCGCCGGACCGATGGTCACCTCGTGGTGCTCACCGGCGAAGAGGGCCGCGAGGTCCTCGTCAATGATCCCGCGGCCGAGTCGTCCGGCGAGGTGCGACGCCGGTACCGCCGCGATGAGTTCTGCCGCGTGTGGCTGGAGCGCGGCGGCGTGGGCTACGTGCTCTTCGCCGTGTGACGAAGAGCTTGGGGCTTCCCACCGACCGCCGTACAATCTCCGCATGCGAACCTTGATGATGCTGACCGCCTTCTGTGTCGCGCTCGGCCTCGGTGCGTGCGCCTCCCAAGAGAGGGAGTGGATGAAGGTCGACGAAAGCTTTACCGTGGCGGAGTTCCGCCGGGATTACGCCTCCTGCAGCAAGGGCGCGGCGCTCGATGAGGCGTGCATGCGAAGCAGGGGCTGGGTCGCCGTCAGTCCCGGCGGGAAGGTCGAAAAGCCGCCGGAACCTGCGCGTCCTAGCGGCCCCAGCGGTATCACCACCCGGTGAGATGCGCCCCCGCCCTCCGTTAGAAACATCGCGGGACCGCGGCAGGGCAGCCAGGGGTGCCCAGCCGGTGGAGAGCCGAGCTAGTCACGCACGACCCTCCAAGGCGCGCCGAAGCTGATCCAGATGGTTGTCGTCGTGCCAGGCCATCAACGTCACGAACTGGTCGATGGTGATGGGCCCGCGGGTCGGCGAGAGACCGGCCCGCTGAAGCTCCCCGGGACTGAGCTTGCGAAGCGTTTCCAGCGAGTCGCGCCGGCGCGCCCGGAACGCCGCGGCGGCTTGCGCCGCGTCGTTGCGCAGGTATTGGCGCTCCTCGGCCCAGCGGTCGGGCTCCGGCCCCATGAGCTTCGGTTCGGCCATCAAGACGATCTGATCGAAGCGTTGCTTGAACAGCTCCTCCGTGTCGCGCAGGTGACAGACGATCTCCTTGGCTGCCCAGTTCTTCGCATCGGGTCGTCGAGAAAGCGCGGTCTCGCTCTGCCCCTTGATAGCGGCCTCGAGCTCGTCCGGCGTGCGCCCGAGACGGGTCAGCCGGGCGGCGAGCGGCTGCGCGGCGTACTCTTCCATCGTCGGCATGGCTGGGTCCTTTCTGGGAACGAGCTGGTAAAAGAGGCTCGATTCCCGCTTGTAGAAGCCCTCCGTGTGATAGGACTCCGGGAGGTGAAGCAGCGTGTAGTCGATGTGGTGGCCAACCTCGTGCAGCAGCGTGCGGAGAAACGTCCGGAACGCCACCACGCGCTTCTGCTTCGCCGTGCGCATCCAGAGCTGGATGTGTGGCCTCCGTCCCTGCTCGGCAGTGTACAGACCGTGCAGCTCCCCCCAGCCCGCGTGTGGACGCGCGGCCAGCACATCCACCCGCACGGGCGGCGCCGCCAAGGCGTCGGTGAGGCCCCCGATGAGCCGGATGGCCGCCGCCTGAGTGGCCGCGCGATCCTCCGCGGTCAGCGCCGTTTCGAGTGCCGCGACGAGGGGGTGGAGCGATGCGGGATGATGGAGCCGAACTTCGGCGATGCCGTCGCTTCGCCGGTAGACAGCCTGCTGGGATGGGCTCAGCCGTGTGTAGTACGCGAACGGCATGAATGCATCATCGACCCTGCCAGCGCGGCGTCCGCTTCTCGAGGAAGGCCCGGGCACCTTCCAGGCGATCCTCCGTCGTGCGCAGCAGAGTGGACAGATCTCCCTCGAGGCGCAAACCTTCCGCCAGGGGCAGCTCCAGTCCCTTCACAACGGCTTCCTTGGCGTAGCGCAATGCCACAGGAGCCTTGGCGGCGAGGGTCCGCGCGAGGTCCAGCGCCGTCGCGAGCACCTCGGTGGGCGGGACCACGCGCTCCACGAGTCCAAGGCGCAGCGCCTCGGAGGCGGGCAGCCGCGCGCCGCTGAGAATCATCTCGAGGGCCTTGCCCCGCCCCACCACCCGCGGCAGACGCTGAGTGCCGCCCCCGCCGGGGATGATAGCCAGGTTGATCTCAGTGAGGCCGAGCTGAGCGTCCTCGCCCGCGATGCGGATGTCGCAGGCCAGGGCCAGCTCGAGTCCACCCCCCAGGGCATAGCCGCGGATCGCCGCGATGATAGGTTGTGGACATTGGTCCATGACCTGGCGGAAGTCCTGCCGTCGGCGCTGCTCCCGGAGGCGCACCGGCACCGGCGGTTCTACGAATTCGCGGATGTCGGCGCCCGCCGAGAAGGCCCGATCACCCGCGCCGGTGACCACCACTACGCGCACGTCATCGTCGCCGGCGAGTTCGGTGAAGCAGCGAGTCAGCTCGCGCCGCATGGGGTCGTTCATGGCGTTGAGCACGGCGGGCCGGTCGAGGGTGATCGTGGCCACGCCGTCGGCCGCGTCGTGGCGGATGGTCTCGTAGGCCGGCTCAGACATCACTCACCTCACGATGGCTCGAGACCTCAGATTGGCAATCGAGTCGGGACTGTAGCCGAGCGTTTTCAACGTGTCGTCGGTGTGTTGGCCAAGGGTGGGCGGTGGCCCCGGATCCGCGGTGGGTGTGTCGGAAAAGGCCAGCGGCTGACCCATGAGGCGCAGGCGACCGACTTCGGGATGCGCGTACTCCCGCACCATGCCGTGATGGTGAACCACGGGATCGCGGAGAAACTCTTCCAGGGTCTGCACCGGGGCCGCCGGAATGTCGTGCAAGGCGAGCAGGGCCAGCCACTCCGGCCGCGGCCGGCTGCGGAACGTCTCCTCGAGCAGCGGTGCCAGCGCGGCTCGGTTCTCGCCGCGGAGGCGCCAGGATGCGAAACGCGGATCATCGGTGAGATCTTCGCGGTTGAGCGCCTTGCAGAGCTTCGCCCAGAAAGACTGGTTTCCGCACGCCAGGAAGAACCACTCGCCGTCGCTGGCCTGGTAGAGCCGGTAGGTCGGCGTCTCGCGGAAGCGCGGCGGCTTCCCTGGGTACGCGACGATATCGCCCGATTGCAGGGCGAGGACCCCGTGGAGGAGCGACGTCTTGACATGCTGGCCCTCGCCGGTCCGGCCCCGAGCCACCAGAGCCGCCAGCACTGCCTGCGCGGCTAGCGCGGCCGTGTAGTAATCCGTCACCGCCATCCTGAGGAATTGAGGTGGACCATCGCCGCCTTGCAGTGCCATGGCGCCGCCCAGAGCCTGGAGGAGCGGGTCGAATCCCGGGCGGTCGCGGTAGGGGCCACTCGAGCCGAAGGCGGTCACCGAGCAGTAAACGAGGCGGGGATTGAGCGCGCGGAGCCGATCGGCGCCCACCCCCAGACGATCGGCGACGCCCGGACGCATGTTCTCCATGGCGACATCGCTCTCGGCGGCCAGGCGTTCTGCGATCGAACGTCCCTCCGGGGTCTTGAGGTCCACCGCCAGAGAGCGCTTGCCCCGGTTCCATCCGAAGAATCCGGGCAGCTCGCGAAACGAGTCGCCCTCGAGCGACTCGACCTTGAGGACGTCCGCTCCCAGGTCGGCCAACATCATGGCCGCGTAGGAGCCGGCAATATAGCTCGTGAAATCGAGGACGCGAACGCCGGCGAGCGGCGTCACGGCGCGGGCTCGGGGAGCCGATAGATCGCGGTGTGCAGGACGTGAGCGATCGGGCGGCGGCGCTCGCCCGCGACGATAACGAGGTCCAACTCCACGAACTCACGCCCCTTCTTCTCGTAGAGCGAGCGGACCAGGCCGAGCGTTCGCAGGGTGTCGCCGACGCGGGCCGAGCCGAGATGGCGCACGGCGCTCGCCGCATGGATCCACGGCCCGAGCCGCACGTTCCCGCTCAGAGCGCGATTGGACTGGTCGAGGTAGAACGCCGGATGCACCGGGGCACCGGTGCCGCGGTAGAGCGCGAGCGGATCATCCACCTTGGCCAGGTACTCGGCGGCCCGCGCGTCGTCGTAGGACGTCATGGGAGTCCCGAGAGTGGCCGTGCCCAGGAAGTACTCGCGCGTGGCGGTCGGGCGCTGGACGGGGAGAGGCGCCTCGCGATAGGGCGCGACGTTCACCGGGGTTGGAAGGCCGGCGGGAATCGTGGCCGACATCAGGGCGCACTCTTCCCCCCGCCCGCCCCGTGCGGCGACAGAGACGGCGATGCCGGTGGCGTCGCGCTCGGTCACCGAGCCGGACACGACCACCTCGTCTCCCTCGAAGATCGGTTTGACGAAGCGCACCGCGGCCGTCCCCCGTTCGAGCCACGCCGCCCCGAACGTGGCGACCAGCGGATGGGTAAGATACGCGTACACGGTCACGCCGGGAACCAGTCCGCCTCCAAACCCATATCGGCGGGCCGTCGCGTCGTCGTGGATGAGGTTCTCGGACTGCTTGGAGGTGTTGCGTGCCGTGATGCGGTATTCGGGCAGGCTTTGAAGCGGCACGCCGCGAAGTCTAAGCCGCCCAACCGTTGACGTCAACCGACCGACCGTCCCTCGCGTGAGCTTGCTCCGCGCGGTCGTGTTCGGTGGTGGTGGCCAGAGCGCCGCCGGGTGTCGCGTATACTGACCGCTGATGAAGCTGCTGGCCGGGGTGCTGGTCGTGCTGATCGTAGGCCTCGGCATCTGGGGCGTCAGCGTCTACAACCAGCTCGTCCCCATCGAGCAAATCGTCAACGAGCGGTGGGCGCAAGTCCAGAACGTCTACCAGCGCCGCGCGGATCTCATCCCCAATCTGGTGGAGACGGTGAAGGGCGCGGCTGCGCAGGAGCGAACGGTTCTGGAGGAGGTCACGCGGGCGCGGGCCAGCGCCAGCAGCATCCAGCTCACGCCCGAAGCGCTCAAGGATCCAAAGGCGCTGGAGCGGTTCGAGGCGGCGCAGACCCAGCTCTCGGGCGCGCTGAGCCGCCTGCTGGTGACGGTGGAGCGCTATCCGGAACTCAAGAGCAACCAGAACTTCCTGGCCCTCCAGACCCAGCTCGAGGGGACGGAGAACCGCATCGTCGTCGAGCGCCGCCGTTTCAACGAGGCCGTGCGGGAGTACAACACGAAGCTCCGGAGGTTCCCGGGCAATCTCGTCGCCCGCCTGGCCGGATTCGAGCCGCGCGCCTTCTTCGAGGCGGCGCCCGAAGCGGCCACGGCTCCGAAGGTGAAGTTCTAGTCTGGTCGTCACCGCACTGCTCGCCCTCGCTCTCGTCATCCCGCCCGCGCCCACTGCTCGCGTGAACGACTACGCCGGGATTCTCGCCCCGGCTGAGCGGGAGCGCCTGGAGGCGCGGATCGGCGACCGGGAACGGGCCACGGGGGCGCAGGTCGCGGTGGCGATCTTTCCGTCGCTCGACGGGGAGAACCTCGAGGACTTCTCCATCCGGTTGGCCGATCGCTGGCGGGTCGGGCAGAAGGGGCTCGACAACGGGGTCATCATCCTGGTGTTTGCAAAGGACAGGAAAGTCCGGCTGGAGGTCGGCTATGGCCTCGAGGGCGCCATTCCGGACGCCGTCGCCGGCCTGATCATTCGCGACAGCATCGCGCCAGCATTCCGGGAGGGACGGTACGCCGCGGGTCTCGAGGCGGCCGTCAACGCGATCTTTGCGAGGATCGATGCCACCCCGGTGCCAGCGCGCGCTCGTCCAGGCTCGGCCCCTGTCGGTCCCACCCAGATCGCGCTGCTCTTCGTGGTCGTCGTCATCGCGGTGATGGTCCTCGGCGCTCTCCGTGGCGCCCGCCGACGCGGGCCGGCGGCCTACACCTATTCGCGCTCGCGCGGCGGGTGGGGTGTGCCCGTCGCGGTCCCTCCCATCGTCTGGGGCGGTGGCTGGGGCCGGAGCGCAGGTGATGATGACCGCGAGGACACCCGCTTCTCGCCGGGGGGAGGCAGTTTCGGCGGGGGCGGCGCGAGCGGAGACTGGTAATGGGGCGGCATCCTCGCTGGGCGCAATCCCTGTTCTCCGAGGCCGACTTCGAGGCCATCGCGCAGGCCGTCGAGGAGGCCGAGAGGGCGACGTCGGCGGAGGTCCGCGTGCATCTGGAGCGGCGCGTGCCGGCGGCGCGCGGTGCGGGCCGTCGCGATACCCTGCGCCGCGCCCGCGACGTGTTCGCCCATCTGGGTATGCACCGGACGGCGCTGCGCCATGGCGTGCTCGTCTATCTCGCGTTCGAGGATCGTCAAGTGGCGATCGTCGGCGACGAGGGCATCCACGCGCGGGTTGGCGACGCCTACTGGCCGCAGATCCGCGACCTCATGGTCGAGCGGCTCCGCCGGGGCGAGACCCGGGCGGCCGTGGTCGACGCGGTGCGCGAGTTGGGGCTCGCCCTCGGTCGTCACTTCCCGCGACAGCGGGGCGATACCGATGAGCTGAGCGACAGCGTCAGCGTCGAGCCGTGAGGGCCTCGTCGGCACCGGCCGTGGTCGATCCCCGCCCGCCCCGCCGTCGTCGGAGAGCGGTCGAGTGTGCTAGAGTTCGGTCGCCCATGCGACGCGACGCGATTCCCACTCCAGCACTGCTCCTCGATCTCGACCGCTTCGAGCGCAACCTCGCGCGTATGGCCGCGCACGTGCGCGAGGCCGGCAAGGCGATTCGTCCACACGCGAAGACGCACCGATGTCCCGAGATCGCCCGGCGCCAGATCGCGGCGGGGGCGGTCGGGGTAGCGTGCGCCAAGCTCGGTGAGGCGGAAGTGATGGCCCGGGCCGGCATTCGCGGTCTCCTCATCACGACGCCCGTCGTCCCCGAGCCGAAAATCGAGCGCCTGGTGAGCCTGGTTCGCGAGGCACCGGACACTATGCTCGTCGTCGACCACGCCGAGAACGTCGCCGCCCTCGATCGCGCCGGCCGGGCGGCCGGGGTGACGATCGATGTCCTGGTGGACGTCGACGTCGGTACCCGGCGCACCGGAATTCAGCCCGGTGAGCTGGCCCTCGCCCTGGCCCGAGCGGTCGTCGCCTCGCGGGCCTTACGCCTCCGCGGCTTGCAGGGGTACGCCGGGCACTGCGCTCACGTCGTCGGCTGGAAGGCGCGGCGGGAAGCGTCGCACGCGGCCCTGGCGCCCCTCATGACCACTCGGACGCTTCTGGAGCGGGCGGGGTTGCCGGTGGACATCGTGGCTGGTGGCTCGACGGGCACGTATGACATCGACAGCGAGCTGTCGGGCCTCAGTGAGCTGCAGTCCGGTTCGTACTGCGTGATGGACATCGACTACCGGCGGATCGGTGGCCGCACCGGCGATTCGCTCACCGACTTCGAGATGGCCTTGACCGTGACCACCACTGTGGTCAGCGTCCCCACGGCCGAGCGGGCTATCGTCGATGGCGGACTCAAGGCCTTTTCCACGGACAAGCCGTTCCCACCGGAGGCCGTCGAGCGCCCCGGCCTGGCTTACGAGTTCGCGGGGGACGAGCATGGCCGGCTGGTGATCAAGGATCCCGATCGGCCGATACGGTTGGCTGACCGCATCGAGTTCTTCCCGCCCCACTGCGATCCGACCTTCAACCTCTACGATCGCGTCTACGCCGTGCGCGGCCAGGAGGTCGAGGCCGTCTGGGAGATCGCCGCCCGCGGCCGTTCCGACTGATCCGCTCCCGGCCCCGCGCCGTGTCGGGCGATCAGGCGAGTGGGCGGTAGGCGATGAGATAGCGGTGCTGGCCGTCGAGGATGGTTTCGCCGCGCTGGTTGGTCAAGGTCACCCGCAAGGTCAGCAGGCCGGCTGAGCGCTTCCGATCGAGACCCACGATCTCGTGGGTCGGGGTGATGGTGTCGCCCACGAAGGCCGGTGCCAGAAAGCGCGTGGTCTGCTCGACAAAGGCGATGATGGAATCCTCGATGAGCGGGGCCAAGGTCGAGGCGCCGACGGCCGTCATGGAGGTGAGCAGCAGGCCGTGGGCGAGGCGGCGCCCGAAGCGGTGTTTCTTCGCGTACTCGTCATCGTAGTGGATGGGGTGGGCGTCTCCCGTCATGCCCGCGAAGAACATGAAGTGCGCATCGGTGAGGGTCTTGCTGGGACTGCCGAAGCGCTCGCCGATGGCGAAGTCCTCAAAGAACTTCTGGGTCATGTCTGCGCCGCGTCGGCGTCCACCTTATCCCAGAAGCGCCAGAAAGCGGCCTTGGCGCGCTCGGCGTCCGGCGCTTCGAAGATGACGGGGCGCGCCGGCGCGGCAAACGGCAGTCCGTGCGTGTACCAGGCGAGGTGTTTCTTGAGCTGGATGAGCGCCACCCGCGGCGGGAAGTGCGCGTCGATCAGGTCAGCATGCCGCCGAACGAACCGCGCCCGCTCCTCGCGCGTCACCGCTGCGGACGCGAACACCCAGGGGGCGCCCAGGGCCCCGCGTCCGATCATCACCCCCGCACAGCCCGTGGCCGCCACCATCGCCTTCGCGTCCGCGCGACTGCGCACGTCGCCGTTGCCGATGACCGGGAGGCGCACGGCCTCCACCACGGCGGCGATGATCTCCCAGGGCGCGCGCCCGGTGAACTGCTGAGAGCGCGTGCGCGGGTGCACGGTGATGCCATCGACACCTTCATCTTCGGCGAAGCGAGCGATCTCCACGGCGTTGAGGCTCCGGTCATCCCACCCGCCGCGGATCTTGATGGTGAAGGGCCCCCGCACGGCCTTGCGCACGGTGCGGAAGATCACGGCGGCCGCTACCCCATCGCGCATGAGGGCGGCGCCATGCCCCTTGGCCACGATCTTCGCCACCGGGCAACCCATGTTGAGATCGATGCCGTCGGCTCCGGCATCCTCCAGTCGGCGTGCCGCCTCGGCCAAGATCTCGGGATCACTGCCGAGGAGCTGGAAGGCGATAGGATGCTCTTCGGGTAGGTAGCGGGCCAGCTCGCGCGTGTGGCCGCTGTCGGCGACGAGCCCGCGGGCGTCGATCTCCTCGCTGGTGAGAAGCCCCGCCCCACACTCGCGGGCGACGACCCGGAACGGCGCATTGGTGACGCCGGCCATCGGCGCCAGGCGCAGGTCCAGGAGGTGCTCGTCCGTCACAGAGCTAGTCTACGATGGCCACCGCGCGGACCGGCGAGCCGTCGGCGCCCTCGATCTTGAGCGGCAGCGCCAGGAAGCGGCAGCGGGGGACGCCGATCTGGTCGAGGTTGGTGAGGTACTCGATCACCGTGATGCCGGCGGGAAAGAAGATGTAATGAGTCGTGTTGTCCTCGCGCGGGATGCGGCGGCCCTTTTCGAGGATGGACGTGCGGACGGCGAAGTCGGGCGGGTAGTCGTAGCCCACGGACTTTACCCCCGCGCCACCAGCCACCGGCAGGCGCTGGGGCCGGTGTACGGCGCATTGCGCCAGAAGCGCTCGTCATGCACGCTCATCCGCAGCGGCCAGTCCGTCCGGAGCAACGCGATGTCGCCCGCGCACACGTGACGGGCGCGCATCTGCAGATCGGCCTCCGCGACCTCGCCGTTCGCGCCGAGATGCGTGAGGTCGACCACGGCCGCCTCGCCGATCCATTGGTCGAGGGGCATGTCCGTGATGGAGCGGTCGTCCGGCAGGAAGTGGCGCGGGGCGTCCACGTGCGTGTAGGCGTGACAGCCCAATGTCATCACCGATGACTCGAATTGTCGCCGCGCGCGTGCGACGCGCGGATCTCGCGCGCCACCGCCCAGCGGAAATGAGGTCGGATGGGAAGCTGAGGTCGACGATCTTCATCGGTCGGCGACCAGCACGGCCACCGGGTAGCCGTAGTGGATGCGCCCGTCCTCTCGCCGCGCCTGGATCCCGAGGCGGTCATCGGTGAGCGACGCTTCGAACATCTCCCTGATCCTGTCGTCGTCGCCGGGATTGGGGAACGAGCGCCTGATGAGCCCTTCCATCTCGCCCTCCAGGCGATACCATGTCACGCGCGGCTCCGGCAGGCGGGCCTCTCGATAGAGGGCGAGGTGTTCCTCGATCGGCATGGCCCGCACGTGCGAGGGATCGCGGAACTTTTCCATCCTGTTGAAGGCGTCGGCCTTGTCGGCGGCCGGCGCGCTGTCGATCACGACCACGCGGCCACCGGTTGCGCACACCCGTCGCATCTCGGCGAGCACGGCGCCCGGATCGAGGAAGTGGTGGAAGGCAAACCGCGCGGTCACGATGGTGAAGGTGCCATCGGGGAAGGGCAGCGGCAAGACGTCGCCTTGCTGCCACGTGACGTTGGTCAATCGCTGCTCGTCGGCGAGGGCCCGGGCGCGGTCGAGCATGGCTGGCGTCAGGTCGATGCCGGTCACATGGCGCACCACGCGCGCGAAGGCGCAGGCCAGAATGCCGGGCCCGCAGGCCACGTCGAGGACGGTGTCGTCCGGGCCGGCTCCACTGAACTCGACGACCAGCCGCAAGGCCTGCTCGTCCCTGACGGCGGGGGACGTCGAGAAGGGCACGGCCTGCCGCGTGAACTGGTCGAGGATCTGGTCGCGGTGATTCTCCGTGGTCATGGGTCAGCTCCTCCCGGCGCGCCACGCGCCGGCGCGGGTCAGCTCGTCAGTCACATGGTCGATCGCGCCTCGGTCCGCCCGTAGCCGATGGCCACGCACCAGAGGCCGGCCACCGCGTCGAGGTAGCGCCTTCCCTCCGTGTCGACCAAGGTGAGGCCTGAGCCCTCGGCCATGATGCGGGGCCCCGAGCGAAGGTGGTCGGCGATCGAGGTTGCGGGGTGCAGTACGCGCTCTTTGTCGAGCGTCTCGAGCGGCAACGTCGATACGGTCTCGCGCGTCATGTCGATCTCTCCTCGGTGGGGCGCGTCCCGCCCGCCCACGGAATGGGGCGGCCCGCCTCGGGTATGATGCGTCGACCCGCATGAGACGATTTGAGGGCGCCACGCCGCTGACAACCCTGCCCGGCCGGATGCGGACGAGAACCCCACACCGTCTACCGTGGGAGTGTAGAACATCCGTCCGTCGAGCAGCGTGCGAAGGAGCTGACGATCCCGCCAGGTGGCCAGCCGCTGCTCCAGGGGTGGGCCGCAGCCGCCCCCGGCCCAAGGTGCGGGGTCGCGGCGTCCAGCGCTGCCAGCTCCGCGTCCACACGGTCGTGTTACCTTCGAGGGCCGTGGAGTCGTGCACGTCATCGAGCCAGATGTTGCGGAGGATGTGATCATCCTCCACGGCTCGAGGCAGTCGGCCTAGGTGTGAATGCAGGAGGACCTCGTCATCGGCGATGGCGAGGTCCTCCTGAGCACGTGACCGAGAGATGCCAGGTTGCGCGAATGATTCCGCGTAGCTGACGCACGCCTAGGCCCAGCGCCGCGCCGACCCAAGATAGCCGAGTGAGGAGGCCATGACGAACACCGAGCTGTGCTACACGCCCGCTACCGATCTGGTTCGCCTCGTTCGCACCAAGGCGCTGTCACCCGTCGAGCTGATGCGCGCCGTCCTGGAGCGGATCGAGCGACTGAATCCCATGCTGAACTGCTTCTGCACCGTGACCGCGGATACCGCGATGGCCGCGGCGCGCGACGCGGAACACGCCGTGATGCGAGGCGCCTCGCTCGGCCCTCTGCACGGCGTTCCCGTCTCCATCAAGGATCTGGCCTTCACGAAGGGCGTTCGCTGCATGGCGGGGTCCTTCATTTTCGAGCACCGGGTGCCGCACGTCGACGCGCCCTTCGTCACCCGGCTCTCGGCTGCGGGCGCCATTGTGACGGGCAAGACCACCACGCCGGAGTTCGGCTGGGTCGGCCTGGGTGACAGCCCCCTCACGGGCAGCACGCGCAATCCGTGGAACACGGCCATGAACACCGGCGGCTCCAGCGCCGGAGCTGGCGCGGCTGCCGCGGCGGGGCTCGGGCCGTTGCACCACGGATCCGATGGCGCTGGTTCCATCCGCATCCCCTCGGCGTTTTGCGGCATCTTCGGGCTGAAGCCGTCGTTCGGGCGCGTCCCGATGTGGCCTGTGTCCAACAACGACAACACCACGCACCACGGACCCATGACTCGCACCGTCGCCGACGCGGCGCTCATGCTCTCGGTGATGGCCGGGCCCGATGACTGGGATCGCACCTCGCTGGAGGCGGCCCCTGATGACTACGCGGGAAAGCTCGGCGCGGGGGTCAAGGGGCGACGCGTGGCCTTCAGTCCGACACTCGACGGGCAGCGCGTGGATCCCGAAGTGGCCACAGTGGTCCGCGAGGCCGCGCTCGTCTTCGCGTCGCTGGGCTGTGTGGTGGAAGAGCTCGAACCTCGATGGCCGCCGACCTATGAGCTGATCCGCGGCATGTGGAGCGCTCACTATGCCGGGGGCTACGGCCACTTCCTGCCCGAGTGGCGCTCGCGTATGGATCCCGGCTTCGTGGCCTGCATCGAGGACGGGTTCAAGATCAACGCCGCCGACTACGTTCGGGCGCGCGGTCGCAAGATGGATCTCTGGGATGCCGTGCGCCCCTTCTTCGAGCGCTACGACCTGCTCCTCACGCCGTCGCTGTCCGTCGCCGCGTTCCCTGTCCAGCGGCTCAACCCCGAGCACTGGCCGGTACCGGAGCGGCCGTGGGACTGGATCGGTTGGGCGTCGTTCAGCTATCCGTTCAACTTCACCGGCCAGCCGGCGGCGACAGTGCCCGCGGGCTTCACTCCGGCCGGTCTGCCGGTGGGCTTGCAGATCGTGGGCCGTCGCTTCGCGGACCTCACGGTGCTGCAGGCGTCGGCGGCCTTCGAGGCCGCGCGGCCGTGGGCGCAGCGCCGGCCAGCACTCGACGGAAACCAGACGAGGGAACGAGAGCCATGACGACCGATCTTTGCTTCCTGACGGCCACGGAGTTGGCCGCCCGCATCCGGGTCCGTGCGGTGTCGGTGACCGAAGTGATGCAGGCACACCTCGCGCAGATCGAGCGCGTCAACGTCAAGATCAACGCCATCGTCACTCTCACCGCGGAGCGCGCGCTGGCCGAAGCCCGTGCGGCGGATGCGGCTCTCGCGCGAGGGGACACGACCGGCCCCTTGTTCGGGCTGCCCATTGCCCACAAGGACCTCGTGCCAACAAAGGGGATCCGCACGACGTTCGGCTCCCCCATCTATCGCGACCACGTGCCCGACGAAGACTGCCTGATCATCGAGCGGCTGCGCCAGGCCGGTGCCATCACGATCGGCAAGACCAATACGCCAGAGTTCGGGGCGGGCTCGCAGACCTTCAACCAGGTCTTCGGCGCCACCCTCAATCCCTACGATCTGTCCAAGACGTGCGGCGGTTCCAGCGGCGGGGCCGCGGTGGCCCTGGCCTGCGGCATGGTGCCGATCGCCGACGGCAGTGACACCGGAGGTTCGCTGCGCAATCCGGCCAGCTTCTGCAACGTGGTGGGTCTGCGGCCAGCGCTCGGCCGGGTTCCCAAATGGCCGGCGCCGCTCGCCTGGGAGGCCTTGAGTGTCCAGGGGCCGATGGCCCGCACGGTTGGCGACGTGGCGTTGCTGCTCTCGGTGATGGCCGGCCCAGACCCGCGCTCGCCCATCGCCATCGCGGAGCCCGGCGACCGCTTCCACGTCCCACTCGATCGCGACTTCCACGGCGCGCGCGTCGCCTGGAGCCGCGACCTCGGCGGACTTCCCATCGACCGGCGCGTGGCGGCGGTCGCTGAGGCTCAGCGCTCCACGTTCATCGCCCTGGGCTGCGTGGTGGAGGACGGCCAACCCGACTTCACCGACGCCAGAGAAATCTTCCAGGTCTTGCGGGCCCAGATGTTTGCCGCCAGGTACGGCCCTCTCCTGCGCGAGCACCGGCATCAGATCAAGGACACGGTGATCTGGAACGCCGAGGAAGGGCTCAAGCTCACGGGCCCGCAGATCGCCGATGCCGAGCTGAAGCGCACGCAGCTCTACCACCGGGTGCGACGGTTCATGGAGACCTACGAGTTCCTCGTGCTACCCACCGTGCAGGTCCCGCCCTTCGATGTCGACACCCCCTACATCACGAAGATCAACGGCGTGGCGTTGCCGACCTACATCGACTGGATGCGGACCTGCTCGGACATCACGGTCACGGGCTTGCCGGCCATCTCTGTGCCGGCTGGCTTCACGCCGGAGGGACTCCCCGTGGGTATCCAGATCGTCGGTCGACATCAGCGCGAGCTGAGCGTCCTCCAGCTCGCTCACGCGTTCGAGCAGACGACGGGCTTTGGAACGCGACGTCCCCCCGTCGTGTCATGAGCGTGTGTGAGGGCTCCGTCTAGTCGGGAGACGTCGCTGAACTCCTCGTGGCGGCACAACGCAAGCGAACTGACGGGCGCGAGCGCCGGTGCGTCGCATCATCCCCCGCCGCGGTTTGGGGATCCCGGCCCGGGCCGCGTCGCGTGGTACTCGATGACCAGCCCCCAGCGCCTGACCCGGACGTTCTCGAGCCCCGCCGCCGCGAGGCTCTCAGCGATGGCTGCCGGCGGCAGCGAGGACGCCACCGTCTCCCAGCAGTACTCCATGAGGCGCGGGAGCGAGCGGCTGGAAGACGTCAGCCGCGCCAGCCACGGGACCAGCCAGCCGAAATAGAGTGCGCCAACTCCGCGGACCGCGGCGTGACTGGCCCGATAAAAATCGAGGATGAGTAACCGGCCGCCCGGACGGACTACACGGCGGTACTCGCGAAAGGTCACCATCAGGTCAGGGACGTGCCGGAGCGCGTAGCCCATGGTGAGGAGATCGAATACGCCGTCCGCGAACGGCAAGCTCTCGGCGACGCCCTGGGTCAACCGGGCAGCGAATGGCCGGCGGGCGTGTTCGGCCAGCATTCCCGCGCTCGGGTCGAGTCCGACCACGACCCCCGTCGGGCCCACCAGTCGGACGGCGAGCCTGGCCACCGCCCCCGTTCCGGTGGCCACGTCGAGCACGCGCATGCCCGGCCCGGTCCCGACCTGCCGAAGAGCCCAGCGCCGGTACCACGACCCGGTTCCGAACGACATAAGGCCGGCGAGATGGTCATAGGACGCCGCGGTCTGGTCGAACATGGCATTGAGGAACTGCTGGCGTTCCCTGTCGTCTCGGTAGTAGCGGGTCAGGGCGGCATGGGGCGCGCGCCCCTCGGCCTCGTCAGGCTGATGTCGTCGTGCGCTCTGCCGCATGGCCGCCGATCCCCGCTTAGAGTGCCCTTTTGTAGAAGCGGCCGCCCTTCATGATGACCTTCAGGTTGTCCTGATTCTGGAAGGCGCGGAGGTTTCGGAGCGGGTTGCCGCTCACCGCGATGAGGTCGGCGAACTTCTTGGGCTCCACGCTGCCGATGCGATCGCTCATCCTGAATAGCTCGGCGTTGATCTTGGTCGCCGAGAGCAGCACCTCCATCGGCTTCATGACCTGTGCCTTCAGCTCGAACTCCACCGCACGCTGCACCATCATGTCGCCGAGGAGATCGGAGCCCGAGCCGATCTTGCAGCCCGCACGGTAGGCAAACTCGAGACCCTGCATACTCTGTTCCCGGGCCTGGTTGATCTTCTGGATCTGGTGGTCGCCGATGCCGTAGCGCTTCCCCTCTCGATAGATCGCCTCGTAAGTGACCATGGTCGGCACGATGAACGCAGCGGCGCTCGCAATGGCCTGGGCGGCCGCCTCCCGGATCAGATTGCCGTGCTCGATGGAGCGCACCCCCGCCTCGATGGCATTGCGGACGGCGCGGTCGGAGTAGGCGTGAGCGAGGACGTACTTGCCGACGGCCTGGGCCTCCTCGACGGCCGCGCGCATCTCCCCGACCGTGTACTGCGTGGTATCCAGCTCGTCGGAAGGCGACATGGCCCCGCCCGAGGCCATGATCTTGATCTGATCGACGTCGCGGCGGAGCTGCTCCCGCGCCGCCTTGCGCACTTCGGCCTCGCCGTCGGCGATCGACCCCACCATGCCGAGGCAGCACCCGATGGGCTCGATCCACTCCGCGCGGCGCCGCTTGTCGCCATGGCCACCGGTCTGCGACAGGTAGTTGCCGGACACCAGCAGGCGCGGGCCCGGGTGGATCCCCTCGTTGATCGCCTCGCGAAAGCCGTAGTCGGCCCCTCCGGCGTCTCGCACCGTGGTGAACCCCTGCAGGAGACATTCCTCGGCGCGGCGAAGGGCTTTGGCGGCGAGCAGGCTCGGGGGCACGTAGCGGTGCTGGTCAGTGATGTTGCCCTCCACCGCGCAGATGTGCACGTGCGCGTCGGTGAGGCCGGGCATGAGGGTCGCGCCGTTGAGGTCGACCGTGGTGACGTCGCCCGGCAGTGCTCCGACCTTGCCGGTGAGGGCGACCTCGGCGATGCGGTCGTCCTCCACGACAACCGCGGCGCCCTCACAGGGCTCGGCGCCGGTGCAGTCGATCAGGAATGCGTTGGTGAAGACGATCAGGCTCATGGTGGCGCCCTCCGCGCGCGCTAGCGCGCGACGATCCTGGCCTCGTACATCCACACCTTCTCATCAGGGCGCGGCGACCATTCGACCGTGTTGGCCACGCCGTAGAGATCGTGCTGCTGCCAGAGAAACACCCACGGGGCCTCGTCTCTGAGCATCTGCTGTAGCTCGGCATACGCCGCCGCCCGCCCCTTGGGGTCCACGATGGTGACAGCGCGGGCAACCTTCTCGTCAACGACTTTGTTGTTACCGTACGAGGAATACGTCTGGTCGGCCTGGAAGAGCGGCTGGATCGTGCCCTGGCCCCAGAGCGCGGGTCCCCACCCGAGAAAGAAGGCGTCGCCGGTATTGCGGTTCTTGATCTTGTCCAGGTGCGTCCCCCACTCGTTGACGACGACATTGGTCTTGATGCCGAAGCGCTGGAGCTGGGCGGCGATGGCCAGCGACACGTCCTTATCGAGAGGGTAGCGCCCCGACGGCGTGTCCAGGGTGAGCGGCAGCTTGGCCGGATCGATCCCGGCTTCCTTGAAGAGGGCCTGGGCGCGAGCGGGGTCGTGCTTGTAGCACTCCACCCTGGCGTAGTCGACGTTGGCGGGCGACAGGACGCCGCACATCCGGGTGGCGTGCCCGCGCAGCACCTTGGCGATCAGCTCGTCCACGTCGACCGCGTGGTTCATGGCCCGCCGCACGCGGAGATCCTGCATGGGCCCAGGCTTGAGATTCACCAGGGCGAGGTAGTTGATCCGCGAGGACACGGTGGAGCGGATCTTGGCCCGGCCCGAGCGCTCGACCGACTCCAGGGCGTGGGGTGGCACGTCCTTCATGATATCGATCTCCCCGGACAGCAGCGCGGCCATGCGGGCGCTGAACTCGGGGATGAAGCGGAAGGTGACCTTGCTCGCGTCGGCCGGACCGGCCCAGTAGTCGGGGTTCCGCTCGAGAACGAGGCGCTCGTCCCGCTTCCACTCCACGAACCGAAAGGGCCCGGCGCCGATGGGCTTCTCAGCGAGCTTCTGGGGGCCTTGCTCCTTGAGAGCCCGGGCCGGCATCATCAGGGCGTTCGTCAGCGAGACGTGGTCGATCAGGGCCGGCCACGGCTTGTCGGTAATGAAGCGCACCGTGTAGTCGTTGACCACTTGAACGTCCTTGACCGGTTTCCAGTAGGCGGCGGTGGCGTAGTGGCTCTTGCTGGCCGGGTCGAGCGCGTATTCGATCGTGGCCTTGACCGATTGCGCATTGAACGACTCACCGTTGTGAAACTTGACCCCCTGGCGGAGCGTGAACTCCCAGGTGGTGTCGTTGACCACCTTCCAGGCCGTGGCCAGCATGGGTTTGGGCTTGAGGGTCTTCGCGTCGCGATCGAGCAGGCGGTCGTAGATGTGCTCGAGCATGTTGTTCGTTGTCCAGTCGACGATGGTGACGGCCAGCATCGTGCGTGGCTCGGCGCCCAGCCCGACCACGACCTCCTTCGTGCGCACGCGATCCTGGGCAAATGCCGGGACGGCCAGCCCGGTCAAGCCGGCGACGAGGGCGAGGACCACCAGCGTGGGTACGCGCAGCACATGCATGCAGATCTCCTTACGCGCGAGAGTTCCGGCTCGGACGCGCCACACTGCGGGCCGGCACGACGCGAGCATACACGAGCCGATCTGACGCATCTATGCCTTCGGATTGGATATCTGAGGCGCGACCGGCATGCACGCGATCCCCGAAGATAGCCAACCAGCGGACACGCCTGGGTCCCTGTGCGCCGGTAACCACGACCTCAATGCGAGCGGCGCGGGCGGCGGGCCCGTGGCGACCTGGATGGCCCGGGTGGTGATCCAGCGTCTCACCCACGGTCAAACGCGTCTGCGCGGGCGATGAGCGGCGGCGCTCAGACGCGGAGCTTCTTGGTCGAGGGTGTCGCGCAGCCAATCGCCGAGGAGATTGACCCCGAGGGCGGTGAGGGCGAGCGCCGCCCCGGGCAGGGCGGCGAGCCACCAGGCCACGTAGAGGAAGTCGCGACTCTCGGAGAGCATGCTCCCCCAGGCCGGGGTGGGGGGTTGCACGCCGAAGCCGAGGAAGCTGATGGCCGCTTCCGCCACGATGAACTGGGAGAACTGCAGGCTGGCGACCACGATGATGGAGGGAGCCACGTTGGGCAGCACGTGACGGAAGAGCAGGCGCAGGCGTCCCACGCCCAGCGCCGCGGCCGCGAGGACGAAGTCGCGCTGCTTCACGGAGAGCACCTCCCCGCGCACGACCCGCGCGTAGACGACCCATCCGGCCGCGGATAGGCTGAGGATGATGTTGCGCAGCCCCAGGCCGACGATGGCGTTGATGGTCAAGGCCAGCAGGATGAACGGGAAGGAGAGCTGCACGTCGGCCAGACGCATGATCGCCGCCGATGGCCAGCGCTCGACGAAGCCTGCGGCGAGGCCGAGCAGGCTGCCGACGACCGCCGTGGCCAGCACGGTGCAGATCCCGATGAAGAGCGAGAGCCGCGCGCCGTAGAGGATGCGCGACAGGAGATCCCGACCGAGCTGATCCGTCCCCAGAGGATGCCCCGGAGTCCCCGGGGGGCGGAGGCCTATGGCGAAGTCGGCTTTCAAGGGATCGCCGGGGGCCAGCCATGGCGCCGCGAGGGCGGCCAGGAGGACGGTCAGAGAGAGGGCGAGCCCGAGACCGGCCTTGAAGGTCATGGTGTCCTGACCCGGACCCGCGGATCGAGCCAGCCGTAGGCGAGGTCGACGAGCAAGTTCAGAAGCGTGTAGACGATCGACGTGAAGGAGACGGCGGCCAGCACGACCGGGAAGTCGCGGTTGAGGAGCGCCTGAACCGTCAAGCGTCCGAGTCCGGGCCAGGCGAAGATCGTCTCCGTGATGACGGCGCCGCCGATGAGCTGTCCGGCCTCGAGGCCGACGAGGGTGACGATAGGAATGGCGCAGTTGCGCAGGGTGTGCTTACCGACGACTCCGCCCTCTCCGAGCCCCTTGGCGCGGGCCGTCCGGATGTAGTCCTCCTTCAGGACATCGAGAACGGCCGAGCGCGTGAGCCGCGCGACGCGCGCGGCGAAGAACGCGGCGAGGACGAGGGCCGGCATGACGAGATGCGCGAGGCCCCCGATGCCGCCCGTGGGCAGCCAGCGAAGGTGCACGGCGAAGAAATAGATCAGCATCAGGCCAAGCCAGAAGCCCGGCACCGCCTGCCCCAGCACGGTGGCGATGGTCCCCAGGTGGTCGAGCCACGAGTTGCGTCGCACCGCGGTGATGACACCGAGCGGCACGGCGAGGAGGAGGGTCAGCATCAGCGCCGCCCCCGCCAGCTGAAGCGTGGCGGGCAGGCGCTCCAGGACGAGACCCAGGGCATCGCGCCGATAGCGGAGGGAGTCGCCGAAATCGCCGCGAACCGCGCCGCCGATGAAGCGCGCGTACTGCACCACCACCGGATCGTTGAAACCGAGGCGTTGCCGCCACTCATTGACGTCCTTGGCCTGGATGTCCATCGGCATGAAGAGCAGCACGGGATCGCCGGCCAGGCGGGTCATGGCGAAGACGGCAGACAAGGAAAGGAAGACGACCAGGGCGGTCTGCGCCAGGCGTGAGACGAGGTAGGCCCGCATGTGAGCCTACCCTTTATCATCGCATCCGGGAGCCCGTCACGCCCCGGGCGCCGAGCCAGTCCCGGGCGGGATGGAGTCGAAGTACAGTGGTGGGACCGCATGACAACCGATCCCCTGTTCTTCCGAGACTTCGCCTACGTCTTTGTGGCGGCCGTTCTCGGCGGCGCCGTAGCATGGCTGGCGCGGCAACCGCTCATTCTCGGCTACGTGATCGGGGGGATCATCATCAGCCCGTTCACCCCGGGGCCCAGCGTCTCCGACCTGCACACCTTCGAGCTGTTCGCGGAAATCGGAGTCGTCCTCCTGATGTTCTCCATCGGGATCGAGTTCTCGCTGCGCGAGCTGGCACGCGTCCGGTGGGTGGCCCTCATCGGTGGTCCGCTCGGCATCGCGCTCTGTGTCGTGGTGAGCCTGGGTGTGGGCGCCGTGCTCGGCTGGCCCACCCTGCAGAGCGTGGTCATCGGCCTGGTGATCTCGGTGGCCAGCACCATGGTGCTCGCGCGCCTCCTAATGGATCGCGGGGAACTGCACGCCCGCCACGGCCGCATCACCATCGGCATCACCCTCGTGGAGGACCTCGCCGTCGTCGTGATGACGGTCCTCATCCCGGTGCTCGGGGCGGGCAAGGGCGAGCGACTCATCGCTCTCGCTTGGGCGTTTGCCACCGCCACCGCCATCCTCCTGCCCTTCGGTTACCTCGCATTCAAGGTGATTTCGCCGTTGATGGCGCGCGTGGCCCGCACCCGAAACGACGAGCTCTTCCTCCTGGTGGCCCTGGCCATCGGGCTAGGCGCGGCGGCCATCACTCAAGCGGTGGGGCTCTCACTCGCGCTGGGCGCGTTCCTGGGCGGGCTCCTCCTCAGCGAGTCGGACTACGCCCACGAGACGCTGGCCCGCTTGCTCCCTCTGCGGGACGCGTTCGTGGCGCTCTTCTTCGTCACCATCGGCGCGCTCATCGATCCGCGGGCCGTGGTCAGCAATCTGCCCTTGCTCGGGGCCATCGTGGGCCTCGTCGTGCTCGGCAAGCTCGCGGTATGGACGGTGGTGGTGTGGCTCTTCGAGCGACCGGTATGGACGGCGCTCCGCGCGGCCGTCGGGCTCACGCAGATCGGGGAGTTCTCCTTCATCCTGGTCCAGGTGGCGCGCGAGGCGGGCCACGTCGGTGACGACGTGTACAACGCCACCCTGGCCACCTCACTGCTGACCATCCTGATCAATGCGGCACTCGTGCGCGTCGTCTCAGTGTGGACCGCGCGCGCTCAGCTCGCCCGCGAGACGCGAGAGCTGACGACGGCATCCGCACCGGCCCGGAACAGCGGGCAGGTGGTGCTCTGCGGGTTCGGACGGGTGGGCAGCGCGGTGGGGGCGGCCCTGGAGACGTTCGGCGTGCCCTACACTGTCATCGAGATCGATCCCGACATCGTCAAGCACCTGCGCCGGCGCGGTGTGTCATGTCTCTTCGGCGACGCGGCCCATGCGCGCATCCTGGAGGAGGCGGGGGCGGCGCGGGCGGCTCTCGCCGTGGTCACGGTGCCGGAGTTCGACCGCGCGCGCCTGGTCGTTCGCCACCTGCGCGCACTCAGCCCCCCGCTGCTCATCCTGGCCCGGGCGCACCACGGCCCGGCGCACGAGGAGCTGATCGAGGGCGGCGCCACGGAAGTTGTTCAGCCCGAGCTGGAGGCGGCGGCCACCCTCATCCGGCACGCCTTGGTCCGTCTGTCGGTGCCGACCCCGCCGATCGTCGCGTACCTCGAGCGTTTCCGTGACGCCATCGACCTACGCGCTCCGCGGGAGACCACGGTCCGCCATCCGTTGCCGGAGATTCGGGAGGTCGGCATTGGCTCCGGGGGGTTATCCGACCAGTCGCTCCGCGAAGCGCGCGTGCGGGAGCGCTTCGGCGTCACCATCGTGTCGATCACCCGTGCCGACGGCTCGGCGGTGATCGATCCGGGCGCCGAGACCGTCGTGAGACCCGGTGACCGCGTGCGCGCCTTCGGTCTGCCCTCGCACCTGGAGGCGTTTCGCCAGGCGGCCGAGGCGGAGTAGAAGAGAGGGGCGCGACAGGACCCTCGGCGTCTGGGACGGCGCGCGTCAACCGTTCCCGGCGTTCAGGGCGCCGCGGCGGTTCCTAATCGGTGCGGCGCTCCCCGGCCGGGGGCTCGAAGCGGCGATACAGCGCGACGGGCGACTGCTTCCCCCGATAGCGCATGTTCAAGAGCTCGACCAAGAGGGCGAAGGCCATCGCAAAGTAGATGTAGCCCTTCTCGATGTGGCGACCCATACCATCCGCCACCAGCATGACGCCGATCAACACCAGGAAGGCCAGGGCCAGAATCTTTACGGTGGGATGGCGCTCCACGAAGCCGCCGATTGCACCCATGGAGACCATCATGACGATCATGGCCATCACCATGGCGAGCACCATGATCGAAATGTGTTCGGCCATGCCGATGGCGGTGATGACGGAGTCCAGGGAGAAGACGATATCGAGAAGCATGATCTGGACGATGGTCCATGCGAAGCTCGCGTGCCGTGGGCCCGCCGCCCCTCGCTCATGATGGCCGCCTTCGAGCTTGGTATGGATCTCCATGACTGCCTTGACGATCAGGAAGAGACCGCCTCCGAGCAGGATGAGGTCGCGCCCCGAGAAGGGCCGCCACAGGACGAAGAGGGGCGCGGTCAGACCGAGCATCCACGAGATGGCGAAGAGCAGGGCGATCCGCGTCAGAAGCGCCGCGGCCAGGCCCAAGCGTTGCGCTCGGCGTCGCTGGCCCGCGGGCAGCCGCCCGGTGAGGATGGCGATGAAGACGATATTGTCGATGCCGAGGACGATTTCCATGGCGCCCAGCGCGACCAGCGCAGCGAGACCATCGACGGTCAGGATCGCTTCCACGGGCGTCTCCTTCGCCGTGCGTCACCCACACGCTCTTGTAAGCCGACTCCGCTGCTCGTCTCGCCCGCGCTCCCGAGGTACCGAGGTCGCGCTCCGGGTTGACGTGGACGGCGCGCTTCACCGCCGGCTCCCCCGGCACGGTACCGGCAAGGCGCCATTGCGGATGGACACTTCTATGGCGTCGTCCCCGAAGACGTACTCTCGACTGCGGTAGGCGCCGCCGGTCGCGCGCACATACGCGAGATAGGACGCCACGGCCCGTCGCGCGATCCCCGTGTTGTCGGCCACGATGACCGCGCCCGGCATCAGCCGGGGTTCGAGCTGGCGGAGATAGTCCAGGTAGTCCTGCTTGGCGGCATCGATCAGGGCGAAGTCGAAGCGCCCCGACAGAAGAGGGATTGCGCGCAGCGCGTCTCCCGTCACCACTTTTACCTGGCGGCCGAGGCCAGCTTCCTCGACATTGGCCTCCACCAGGCTGGCCAGGAACGGATTGGCCTCCACGCAGACCAGCTTTCCGCTGCGCGGCAGGGAACCCGCGATCACGATAGCCGAGTAGCCGAGCAGTGAACCGATCTCGATGGCGCGCCGGGGCCGGTGTTTCTGGATGAGACGCCGGAGCAGACGGCTCTTGGCTCGGCCGATGATGGGGATGTGCCAGTGGGTCGTTGCCCGGTCCATCAGCGCGAGCATGCGCTGGGCACGGGGCGTCATTGTATCGAGTACCGCCCGACCGCCTCGAGCCGAGGGTGGCCTGCTCTAGGCGCACGGGGCGTCATTGTAGCGAAGCGGGCGAGACCGCCTCGGGCCGAGGGTGGCCTGCGCTGGGCGCACGGGGCGTCATTGTAGCGAAGCGGGCGAGACCGCCTCGAGCCGAGGGTGGCCTGCTCTAGGGGCACGGGGCGTCATTGTAGCGAAGCGGGCGAGACCGCCTCGAGCCGAGGGTGGCCTGCTCTAGGGGCACGGGGCGTCATTGTAGCGAAGCGGGCGAGACCGCCTCGAGCCGAGGGTGGGCTGCTCTGGGCGCACGAGGCGTCATTGTAGCGAATACCGCCCGACCGCCTCGAGCCGAAGGCGGCCTGATGGGCGGGGCTCTGCTGGCGTCACGCAGCTCCCGGGAGACGAGCGGCCACGCCGTCGGGGAGCGGAAAGCGACGGTTCCACTTGCCGGCCTTGATAATTTGGCCGGGCATGGGACGGCCGACGATCGCCTCGACCCGCTTGGACACCGCGATCAGGCGGTCCAGGTCGATGCCCGTTTCCACGCCCATCGCGTGTAAGGCGTGCACCAGATCTTCGCTACACACGTTCCCCGAGGCGCCCGGGGCGAAGGGGCAGCCGCCGAGTCCCCCGATGGAGCTGTCGAAGTGCGTGACCCCGCTTTCCATGGCGGCCAGGATGTTGGGAATGGCCATGGCACGCGTGTCGTGCGTGTGAAGCGTCCACTCGACGCCTGGAAAACGCGGCATCAGATGCTCGAGCGTACGCGCGACCTGGCGCGGGTTGGCCATGCCCGTCGTGTCGGCGAGGCCAAAAGCGCGCGCGCCCATGTCGGCCAGCCGTGCCACGATGGACTCCAGCTGGCTGACCGGTACCTCGCCCTCGAACGGACAGCCGAAAGCAGTGGAGATTCCACATCCCACCAGGACCCCGGCCCGCGCCGCCACCTGCAAGACCGCTCGCAGCCTCTCGAGCGACTCCGCGATGGTCATGTTCACGTTGGCGAGGTTGTGACTCTCGCTGGCGCTGACCACGGTGTGGATGGCATCCACGCCCGCGTCCACCGCGCGCACCGCGCCTTTGTCGTTGGGAACGAGCGCGGCGTACTGCGTGCCCTGGTGACGGCGGATCTTGCTCATGACCGCCTCGGCGTCGCGGAGCTGGGGCACGGCTTTGGGATGGACGAACGACGTCACCTCGATGCGCGGGATCCCGGCCTCAGACAGGAGATCGACGACCTCGACCTTCAGCTCGGTGGGGATGAACTCCGGTTCGATCTGGAATCCGTCCCGGGTTCCGACCTCGCACATCGTCACACGCCCAGGCAGCTTCATGCCTCACCTCCGGTCACATCGCTCTCTCGCGCTTCACTCTAACAGACCGGGCGGAGGGATCTTCAAGGGGAAGCGGCGCTCGCTCCTCCGACGTCAAAAGCTGCTGTCGAAGGTCCCGCCGCTGGAGAGCTGACACTGCACCGAGCCTCCTCCCGCGGGACCGACCCCCGGCTCGTCGAGCGTGAAGCGACAGAGCATCGTCGAACCGCGGTCACCGGTCAAGGTGGCGGTCATCTGCCGCTTCGGATCGTGGGGAACCAGCCGGTAGGTCCCCTTGAAGTTCTCGCCCGTCGGCAGCGACATCCGGAGCTTGCCCGACCCTCCCAGGATGCTGGACTCATAGTTCAGGACTGCGGCGACGGGCACCTGGTCGGGGCGGCTCAGGCGGCCGGCGATGGGCCCCTGAGCGCAGGCGGCCAACAATCCTACCGCCACGACGACGGAAAGGAGCCGCCCAACCGAGCCGCCCACGATGCATACTATTGTGACACGGGGCTCCCTGAGGCCGCGAAACGTTTCCGCCTCCGCATCCGAAAACAGAGGAGGACACACCACCATGAAGCCCAGCATCGGCATTGTCGACAGCGATCGCACGGCCATCGTCAAGATCCTGAACAGCCTGCTCGCGGACGAGTACCTGCTCTACACCAAGACCCGCAACTACCATTGGAATGTGGTGGGTCTGCAGTTCAATGACCTGCACAAGTTCTTCGAGGGGCAGTACGAGGCGCTCGACGACATCGTGGACGAGGTGGCCGAGCGGGCCCGCACGCTTGGCGGACCGGCCCTGGGGACGCTCACCGAGTTCAGCCAGCAGGCGCGATTGAAGGAGCACCCCGGGCACATACCGGACGCCAAGACCATGATCAGCAACCTGCTCGCCGATCACGAGTCGACGATCCGTCAGCTTCGCGATGATCTCGACACGACCATGTCGACGTATCACGACGCCGGGACGAGCGACTTCTTGACCGGCCTCATGGAGCGGCACGAAAAGATGGCCTGGATGCTGCGGGCGTTCCTGACCGCATAACCCGTCGAGAATGACGCCGCGCGCCTGGCGCAGGCCACCCTCGGCTCAGGCCGGCCTCACGGGGCCTGTTACAGTGACGCCACGCGCGCCCGGCGCAGGCCACCCGCGGCGAAAGCCGGCCTCACGGGGCCCGTTAGTGACGCCACGCGCGCCCGGCGCAGGCCACCCGCGGCGAAAGCCGGCCCCACGGGGCCCGTTACAATGACGCCTTTCCCGAAGCTCGTGCGCTGGGCCATCGCCGTCATCACTGCGTTCTTCGTGGTGATGATGTTCAGCCCACTGGTGCAGGAAATCGTCCGGCGCGCGCAGCTCGCGTGGTCCGCGAACGTCCCCTGAGCTGGGGAGGGGCCGGGTCGACCCCTCCCAACCTGTCCGAATTGACTCGGAGGAGGCGAGACGCCCCCCTCCGAACCTCCCCATTCGCGTGAGGTGCGACGCGAGAGGCTGAGCCGGCGGTCAAAAGATTAGGCGGTCGCCGTCCGACGTTGGTGGTGGCGGCGCAGGCGGAAGGCGAGGGCGAGGTTGAGGACGCCCAGTGCGATCGAGAAGGCGCCGATCAGCCACACCACGGCGAGCGCGCCGGCCGCCGGGTAGACGAAGAGGATCACGCCGAAGATCACGGCCAGCACCCCGCGCAGGGCGAGAAGCCATTCGCCCTCGATCTCCCGGCGGAGCCGGACGGCGGCGACGATCTCGAAGACGCCGATCACGACGGCCCATGCCGCGATGAGATAGAGCAGCACGAGGGCGACAAGCCCCGGCATGAGGAAGGTGATGATGCCGGTGGCGATGCCCAGGATGCCCTGGAGGAGCATCCCCCACCAGCGCGCCCCCGACGTCGAGCCCCGGAAGGCGGCCACGAGTGCGAGAACCCCGTCGATGAGCGCGTTGGCCCCGAAGAAGAGCACCAGGATGCCGATGGTGAGCGCGGGCCAGGCGAAGACCAGGATCCCGAAGATGACGGCCAGGACACCGCGGAGCGCAAGCGCCGACCAGCTCAGAGTGATCACGGTCACCTCCCCGCGCCCACGCCGGACCGTGGGCGCCTGCAGGCGCTGGGATACCGAAGGGCGCCGATCCCTGGATACGATAGGTCCTGGGACCGCGATTCACCAAGGAATGGAAAAGAGGCCGGGAGTCCCGATCTACGCGGGCTGCGGGTAAAGGTGGCAGGCGACCTCGCGTCCCTCTACGGTCTGGAGGAGAGGGATCTCACTCGCGCAGCGCGGCATGGCGGACGGGCAACGCGGGTGGAAGCGGCATCCGCTCGGCGGATTGAGGGGGCTCGGCACTTCGCCGGGCAGCAGGATCTCCTGGCGCTGATCGTCGGGGTGCGAGGGGAGGGCCGCCGAGAAGAGCGCCTGCGTGTACGGATGTTTCGGATCCTTGGCGACCGCGTTGGCCTTTCCCATCTCGACGATCTTGCCGAGATACATGACGGCAATGGTCGAGCTCATGTGGCCGACTGCCGCCAGATCGTGGGCGATGAAGAGGTACGACAGCCGGAGCTTGAGCTGGAGGTCGCGCAGCAGGTTCAGGATCTGCGCGCGAATCGACACGTCGAGCGCCGACACCGGCTCGTCGAGCACGAGCAGCTTGGGGGAGAGGGCCAGGGCGCGCGCGATGGCGATGCGCTGGCGCTGCCCTCCCGAGAATTCGTGCGGAAACAATGAAGTAGACCGCTGCGGAAGCCCTACGACATCGAGCAGACTCTCGACCCGGTCCTTCACCTCGGCCGTGGTCCGCTGCTCGTTGGTGACGAGGGGTTCGGCGATGATCGACCCCACGCGCATGCGCGGACTCAGAGAGGCGTAGGGATCCTGGAAGACCGCCTGCACGGAGCTGCGATAGACCCGGACGCCAGCGGGGTCGAGCGTGTGCAGATCGCGTCCCTCGAAGATCAGTTCGCCGTTCGTCGGATCCTCCAGCCGCAGCACCAGCTTGGCGGTCGTGGTCTTGCCACAGCCCGACTCCCCGACCACCCCCAGGGTGTGGCCGGGCTCGATGACGAACGAAATGTCATCGACGGCGCTGACGTACCCGATCGCCTTGCTAAACAGGCCGCGCTTTACCGCGAAGTGCTTGGTGAGATGCCGCGCTTCGATGATCGGGGTCATGACGAGGGCCAGAGCCAGCAGGCGGCGATCTGACCGGGCGCCACTGTGACAGCGGGGGGAGCCTCGGCGCGACACTGCGCCATCGCCTTCGGGCAACGGGGGTGAAAGGCGCAGCCGGACGGCAGGGCCGAGGGATCCGGCGGCTGACCGTCGATGGCGGTCAGCCGCGCGGTGGCATCGCCGAGCCGCGGAATGGATTCGATGAGCGCTTTCGTATAGGGATGCGCGGGGGCGTTGAAGATCTGGCGCACCGAGCCCGACTCCATGAGGCGCCCGGCGTACATGACCGCGACGGCGTCGCACATCTTGGCCACGATGCCGAGGTTATGGGTGATGAAAATCAGGGCCAGCCCGTGCGCCCGCTGCAGCTCGCGCAGCAGGGCCAGGTACTGGGCCTGGATGGTGACGTCCAGGCTGGTGGTCGGCTCGTCGGCGATGAGGAGGCGAGGCTCGCAGGAGATGGCGATGGCGCCCACGATGCGCTGGCGCATCCCCCCGGAGAGCTGGTGCGGGTACTCCCGCACGCGCTGAGCGGGCGCGGCGATGCGCACGGCGGCCAGGAGGCCGCGCGCCCTGTCCCGGGCGCTCCGGCGAGTCGCATGCTCGTGGACCCGGATGGGCTCCGCCACCTGGTCGCCGATGGTGAAGAGCGGGTTGAGGGAGGCCATGGGGTCTTGCAGGATCATGGCCATTCTCTTGCCGCGGATGTGCCGCATCTCGGCTTCGGACTTGGGCAGGAGATCCTCGCCTTCGAAGCGGATGGACCCGCCCACGATGCGCGCGCCCGGCGGCAGCAGGCGCAGCAGGGTGAGGGCCAGCGTGGTCTTGCCCGAGCCCGACTCGCCGACGATACCCAGCGTCTCTCCGGCGTCGAGGGAGAAGGAGACGTCCTGCACGGCGCGGGTCACCCGCGTGCCCCGCGCCGTGATGTAGTGAGTGCTGAGTCCGTCGACCTCCAGCAGCTTCACAGTTGGCGGAGTTGCGGATCGAGCTTCACGCGAAGCCAGTCCCCCAGGAGGTTGGCGGAGAGCACCATGAGCATGATGCAAGTGCCGGGAAGGACGGTCAGCCACCAGTAGCCGGCCATCAGTCCTTTCTTGCCATCGGCCAGCATGAGACCCCAGGCCGGCTTGGGCGGAGGCACCCCGACCCCGAGGAAGCTCAGGGCCGCCTCGGCGATGATGACCTGGCCGAGCATGAGGGTAGCGAGCACGATGGCGGAGTTCAGCACGTTGGGCAGTATGTGCCGCAGCATGATCGTCCGCCTCGAACAGCCGGCCACGATGGCCAGGCGAACGAAGTCGCGCTCCTTGAGCGACAGGACTTCGCCGCGGATCACCCGCGCGTAGCGCGTCCAGAACACCAACCCCAGGATAATGATGATGTTCGTCTCGCTCGGCCCGATCACGGCGGCGAGGAAGATGGCGAACGTGAGGGCGGGCAGGGCCAGCCAGGTGTCGGTGACGCGCATGATGAGCTGATCGACCCACTTGCCGAGATAGCCGGACAGGATGCCCAGCAGGGTACCCAGGGTCCCCGCAAAGATGACCGCGGTGAAGCCGACGTACATGGACACGCGCGCCCCGAAGATCAGCCGGGAGAGCACGTCGCGTCCGAGGTGATCGGTACCCAGCAGGTACTCCGTGCTCCCGCCGGTCTGCCAGAAGGGCGGGCGGAAGCGAGAGCCGAGCATCCCGACCTGGGGATCGTGCGGGGCGATGAAGTCCGCGGAGATCGCCGCGACGGCCAGGAGGCTCAGGATGGCGATCGGCACCAGGGCCACGGCTTCGATCCGGATCGAGGCCAGGCGCGAGGGCCAGGTCAGGGGCAGCGTTGCGGCGCGGCTAGCGTTCATAGCGAATCCTCGGGTCGATGACGGCGTAGAGCACGTCCACGACCAAGCTAACGACGACGATCATTGCTCCGTTCAGCAGCACGGTGGCCTGCACGACGGGGAAGTCGCGGAAGGCGATGCCTTCGTAGAAGAGGCGGCCCACCCCCGGCCACGCGAAGACGGTCTCCACGACGATGGACACGTTCACCATGAGCACGAGGTTGATCCCGGCCAGGGTGAGCACGGGGATCAGCGCGTTCTTGAACGCATGCTTCCCGATGACGAGCGCCTCCGGCAAGCCCTTCAGCCGCGCCAGCTTCACGTACTCGGAACCCAGCACCTCCAGCATTGACGAGCGGGTCAGGCGCATGTGGGCGGCCGCGAAGAACCAGCCGAGGGAGAAGGCCGGCATGAGGATGTGCAGAACTCCGCCCGAGCCCGACGACGGGAGCCAGCCCAGATAGACGGAGAAGAAGAGGATGAGGAGCAGACCGACCCAGAACGACGGAAACGAGAGGCCGAGCAGGGCGAACAGCTTGCCCACGCTGTCCCACAAGCCGTTGACGCGGACGGCGGCGAGGATCCCGGTCGGGATGCCGATGATGAGGGAGAAGGCCATGGCGGCCACGGCCAACATAAGCGAGTAGGGCAGGCGAGAGAGGTAGAGCTCGAAGACGGGCGTGCGGTAGTAGAACGACTGGCCGAAGTCGCCGCGCAGGAGATGGCCCATGAAGCTCCCGTACTGGACGAGGAGCGACCGGTCGAGCCCGAGCTGCGCGCGGAGGGCCTCGATGTCCCCGCGGCTGGCCCCGGGCTCCACCAGCAAGGTGGTGGGGTCCCCCGTCAGCCGCACGAACAAGAAGATCGTGAGGGACAGGAGTACGAGCGAGATGAGCGAATAGCCCAGGCGCTTGAAGAAGAACTTTTTCATGGTCGCGACGACGGGGAGATCGGCTCGAGCCGAGGATAGCGCTCGGGCCTGCTAGTGGAAGAGGTCACCGTAGATCCCTCCCTTTGGCCGCGGAGGCCTCGATGCGGGTGGCGGCGTTGCCGGCGTTCCCGCGGATGCTGCGATGATGCCCTTGAGCTTCGTCTCGCGCCAGCCGGCTGAGAAGGTAGCACGTTCCCGGCTCCTCGCGTCGAAGGTCACGTCTTGGGCCTCAGGGCCTCCTGGGGTCCGATCGGGCAGAGGGGCGACAAGGCAGACGGCCATGACCTCGCAGGCCATCAGTCTCGGCAGCGATCGGAGCGTCATCGCCTCGCCCTCCGCGTCTTCGCGATCGGCAGGATCGTCCCAGGCCGAGAAATCGGGAAAGTTGAAGGATTATAGCCGCGACCGCGCAAGACGCAAGCG
>JBKPAK010000102.1:0-19013 GCA_046726415.1 Candidatus Methylomirabilota bacterium | reverse complement strand
TCCGCACTTCGCGCTCGTGCACTGCACGAAGGCGTATATCGCCTGGCGTATGGGAAGAGCCGACCTGGCCACGGCTTCGGGTCGTCAAGCCGCCGCGCTGGCCGACGATGTGCACCACGAGCGCGAGCGGCTGCACGTGTGCGCTGTCGACGCCATGCAACGCGGTGACCAGGCCGAGACGTATGTTCTGCTGGGGCAAATCGCCGCCCAGTATCCGACCGATCGCATCGCCGTGCGAATCGTCGGCCTGAATTGCATTACCCAGGGGCGCTATCGGGACGGCATCGACCTCGCGCGCCGGAGTCTCGAGGCCAACCCCGGCGAGTCCCAATTTCAGACGATGCTCGGCTTCTTTCTGGAACAATCCGGATACAACGACGAAGGGCTCGCGATGAGTCTGCGCTCCTTGGCGCAAGACCCGACCAGTCTCTATACCTACCACGCGGTCGGCCATGCCTATCAGGCCCGAGGCGACTACCGCAATGCGCTCACGACCTTTGAACGCGCCGTATCGCTCGAACGCTACGCCCACCTCCTCTGGCACCTGGCCGACGCGCAGGCTATCCTCGGGCACGAACGCCTGACCCGCGACTACTGGGCCTCCCCCAGTCCCCCCTTGCCGCTGTACGAGCGAATCGAGCTCCTGTGGCGACTCGAAGTGCTGCGTCACATGCCCTCCGACGAGGCGATCTGGCAAGACCTGGCCGAGCAGGCCGAACGCATTCTCGAGTATGCGGACTTCCAGACCACCTGGATGCACCACTGGATCGGTGTGGCCTTTGCGCGCGCCGGGGAATGGAGCAAGGCCAAGCAGCAGATCGAGCGGCTACGACGCCTCCCGGAGGGGCGGGGCAGCGGCCACTGGTCCACCTTAGGGGTATCGCTCCTCGAGGGCGAACTGGCGCTCGTCCGGGGCGATGTGGCCGAAGCCGTGCGGCTCATGGCGCCAGCCGTGGAGCAGATCCACACCATGGGCGGCGGCAGCCGGGAGCAGAAGGATATCTTCCCCGACGTGTTCATGGAGTTGCACCGCCGCCTCGGGCACGTGGAGGAGGTCATCCAGCTGGCCCAGCAGCGCTTGCTGGCCAATTCCTACCACATACCATCGCTGGCGGCGCTGGCTTGGGCTTACGAGCGGAAGGGCGACGCCACGCTGCAACGGCAGGCCTGCCGACAACTGGTGCTGCGAGCCGAAGAGGTCGGCCTCGCCCCGGACGCGCCGGAATTGCGTGGCGCCCAGCAGGTATTGCAGGCGCCCGTCTAATCTGAAAGGCCAGCCACGACATCGAGATCGCCGTGGCCGTACGAACGCCAGCGGCAGAGACAGCCGCGCGCCTGAACCGCCTTCCCCGCTCTTTGATCTCATGGAAGGAAACCGGTCAGGTTCCTCCCCTTGGAGGGCTCCCGGCATGAAGTGCCCTCGGTGCCAGCAGGACAACGCGCCCAATGTCAGGTTCTGCTCCCACTGCGGGACCAACCTGGCGGTCGCGTGCGGCTCCTGCGGCGCAGCATTGCCTGCAGGCGCCCGCTTCTGCCCCCAGTGTGGCCAAGCCGTAGCCGCTGACCTTGCCGCCCCCGTTCGTTCGCCCGCTCCAGCGATGTACACTCCCCGGCACCTCGCCGAGAAGATTCTCACCTCGAAGGCGGCCCTCGAAGGGGAGCGCAAGGAGGTCACCGTGCTCTTCGCGGACCTCAAGGGCTCGATGGAGTTGCTCGTTGACCGCGATCCCGAAGAGGCCCGCACGATCCTCGACCCGGTGCTGGAACGGATGATGGAAGCCGTGCACCACTACGAGGGCACGGTGAACCAGGTGATGGGCGATGGCATCATGGCCCTGTTCGGGGCGCCGCTCGCCCACGAGGATCACGCCGTGCGGGCGTGCTACGCGGCGCTCAGGATGCAGGACAGTGTGAGGAAGTACGCGGACGAAGTGCGACGCTCACATGCGGCCGTGGTCAAGATGCGCGTCGGACTGAACTCCGGGACGGTCGTCGTGCGCGCCATCGGCAACGACCTCCACATGGACTACGCGGCGGTCGGCCAGACAACGCATTTGGCCGCGCGGATGGAGCAGCTCGCCGATCCCGGGGCGATCGTGATCACTCCCGATACGCTCGCGCTCTGCGAGGGCTACGTAGAGGTGAAGTCGCTGGGCCCCGTGCCGGTGAAGGGACTCGCCCACCCCTTAGAGGTGTACGAGGTTACCGGAGCGGGCCCGGCACGAACGCGGCTGCAGGCGGCCGTTCGGCGCGGCCTGACGCGCTTCGTCGGACGCGATGCCGAGCTGGAGCAGCTCCGCCGCGCTCAGGAGCTCGCCAGCACCGGTCACGGACAGGTGGCGGCGATCGTGGGCGCGGCCGGGGTGGGGAAGTCGCGCCTCGTCTACGAGCTCACGCACTCCCACCGCCTGCAAGGTTGGTCGGTCCTCGAGAGCGCCTCGGTGTCGTATGGCAAGGCAACGAGCTACCTGCCGGTGATCGACCTCCTCAAGAGCTACTTCAAGATCCAGAACCGGGACGACGTGCGCGAAGTCCGCGAGAAGGTGACCGGCAAGCTGCTCACGCTGGATGAATCCCTGAGGCCGACGCTCCCGGCGTTGCTGACCCTGCTGGAGGCGCCCGTGGACGACGCCGCATGGCAAAAGCTCGACCCGAATGAGCGCCGGCAGCGGACGCTCGACTCCGTGAGGCGGTTGATGCTGCGCGAGGCCCGGGTGCAACCGCTGCTGCTGGTCTTCGAGGACCTCCACTGGATCGACAGCGAGACGCAAGCGCTGCTCGACGGCCTGGTCGACAGCCTGGAATCGGCGGGTGTGCTGCTCCTGGTGAACTACCGTCCCGACTACCAGCACGCCTGGGGCGGCAAGGCGTACTACCGCGAGCTGCGGCTGGAGGCGCTTCCGGCGGAGAGCGCCGGCGAGCTGCTCGACGCTCTCCTCGGAGAGGACGCCGGGCTCGCGCCGCTCAAGCTGCTCCTAGTCAAGAGCGGCAACCCGTTCTTCCTGGAGGAGACCGTTCGCACCTTGGTGGAGACGAAAGCGCTGGTGGGGGAGCGAGGGCGGTATCGGCTGACACAACCGGTCCAGGCTATCCAGGTTCCCCCCACGGTCCAGGCGATGCTGGCGGCACGCGTCGACCGACTGCCACCGAAGCAGAAGCGCCTCCTACAGGTGGCTTCGGTGGTCGGCAAGGATGTGCCCTTCGCGCTGCTCCAGGCGGTGGCCGACCTCCCGGACGAGGATCTGCGCCGCGGGCTCGACCACTTGCAGGCCGCCGAATTCCTCTACGAGACGCGCCTCTTTCCCGACCACGAGTACACCTTCAAGCACGCCCTCACGCACGAGGTGACCTATGCGAGCCTCCTGTACGAGCGGCGCCGCATCACCCATGCCCAGATCATGGAGGCCCTCGAGACCCTCTACGTGGCCAGGCTGATCGAACACGTCGAGCGGCTGAGTCACCACGCGGTCCGCGGCGAGATGTGGGACAAGGCCCTGCACTACCTGCGGCAGGCCGGGCTCAAGGCGCTCGACCGGTCGGCCTATCGCGAGGCCGCGGGGTACTACGAGCAGGCGCTCGATGCTCTGTCGCATCTACCGGAAACGCGCGACATGCGCGAGCAGGCCATCGACCTCCGCCTCGCCCTGCGCTCGGCGCTCCTGCCGTCCAGCGACTCCGGGCGGATCCTGGCGTGCCTACGCGAAGCCGAAGCTCTTGCCGTGGCCCTCGACGATCCTCGTCGGCTCGGACAGATCTCCGGCTTTCTGTCCGTCCACTTCCGCAACAGGGGCGCGTATGACGAGGCCATCGCCGCCGCTCAGCGCGCTCTCACACTGGGGACGACCGGCGGGGACGTCGTGCGACAGGCTTTGGCGAACCTCTTCCTCGGCGCGACCCACTGGGCGCAGGGCCACTATCGGCGGGCGATCGACTGCCTCGGACAGACGGTGGCGGCCCTTGACGGGGCGCGGCAATACGAGCGCTTCGGTCAGGCGAATCTGCCAGCCGTGCAGTCCCGCGCCTTCCTCGCTGTCTGTTATGCCGAGCTGGGGATGTTCGCCGAAGGCATAGCCCTTGGCGAACAGGGGCTGCAGATTGCCGAGGCCGTTGGACATCCCAGCAGCCTGATGTGGGCCGATTACGGGATCGGTCTACTTGCCCTTCGCCAGGGCCACCTGTCCAGGGCCCTTGCCCGACTCGAACAGGCCATGGGCATTGGACGGGAAGCGAACCTCCCGCTCTTTGTCCCCAGGATGGCGGCCGCCCTGGGCGAAGCCTATGAGCTCGACGGACGCGCCGCGGATGCCGCGCCACTGCTCACTCGGGCGATGGAACAGACCATGGCACCGGAGATGATCGGCTTTCAGGCGCTCTGTCGTCTCCCCCTAGGGAAGGCGCATGTGCTGGCCGGTCGTTTGGAGGAAGCGCACGCCCACGCCGAGCAAGCGCTGGCGCTCGCCCATGCGCACCAGGAACGGGGCAACGAAGCGTATGCCCTGAGGCTTCTCGGCGAGATCCACTCCCATCGGGACCCGCCGGAAGGCGAAGAAGCCGAGCACCGGTACCGTCAGGCCATGGCCCTGGCCACGGAACTCGAGATGCGCCCGCTCCTTGCGCACTGCCACCTCGGCCTCGGCCAGCTCTACCGGCAAGCGGATAACCGGCAAGAGGCGGAGGACCACCTCACCACCGCTGCGACGATGTACCGCGAGATGGATATGCGGTTCTGGCCGGAGCAGGTGGAGGCGGCGATCAGTCGAACATCAGCGCGGAGCCGCTGACCTCGCGCTCTCGCATCGTCTGGAATGTCTCGTCCCGGCAGGCCTCACCATTCGGAAGCGGTTGAGCCCGGCCGCGAGCGGGATACAGGAGTACGATTGGTGGAAAACGATAGAGGTCACTCTTCGCTAGGCCAAACCAACTGGAGGAAACACATGAGCGCATGGCACGAGGTCATGAGTCGGCCGTTCTGGGTGGGCATGGGCGCGGCGGCGATCCTCGTCGTCGGATACCCCGGAACCTCCAGCGCCGTCGACATCACCCTCAGCGGAAGCCAGGAGGTTCCTCCCGTGACCACCTCTGCCTCCGGCAAGGGCACCATCACGGTCGGCGACGACAAGGCGGTCAGCGGCAGCGTCATTACGACCGGCGTCGAGGGCACTGCCGCGCACATCCACCAGGCTGCGCCGGGGCAGAACGGGCCGGTCATCGTCCCCCTCACCAAGAGCGGCAACACCTACACCGTTCCCGCGGGCGCCAAGCTCACCGATGACCAGTACGCGGCCTACAAGGCGGGCAACCTTTACGTCAACGTTCACAGCGCCGCCAACAAAGGCGGGGAGATCCGCGGGCAGATCAAGCCATAGTGCGCGTCCGCATTCCGCGGCTCGGAAAGGCCCGCTCGCACGGGCCTTTTCTTTCTTGCGCGCTGGCCGTTACGTGGAGGCCGCGGGCTCCATCACTTTGCCGTAGCGGTGGAGCAGGGCATACGCCTCGTTGCCCCGTTCCCGGTTGGTCGAATGTCGGGAGTTGTTTGCAACCCCCGACGCTTTGGAAGAAGGTTTCCGAGGGTCAGTCGAACATCAGGACGGAGCGGATGACCTCGCTCCCGCATCGCCTGAAACGCCTCGTCCACCTGGTCGAGGCGGAAGCGCCTGGTGATCATCTCGTCGAGCAGCAGCTTGCCCTGGTAGTAGAGGTCGATGTAGCGCGGCATGTCGACCTTGAACCGGTTCGAGCCCATGCTGCTGCCGGTGAGCACCTTCTCGCGCCGCAGAGCCGCCGCCGGCACCTCCACCGTCGCGTTCGCCGGCGCCACGCCGAGCATCGTGGCCCAGCCGCCGTCGCGCAGCATCTCGAAGGCCTGGTGCGCCGTCTCGCCGAACCCAATCGCCTCGAACGAGTAATCGACGCCGCCCCCGGACAGCTGTCGCACGGTGTCCACGGCGTCGACCTTGGCGGCGTTGACGACGTGGGTCGCCCCGAACTCGCGCGCCCGCTCCAGCTTCCCGTCGACGACGTCGACGGCGATGATCTGCCGCGCCCCGGCAATGCGCGCGCCCTGGATCACCGACATTCCGACCCCGCCCACGCCGAGCACGGCCACCGTGGAGGCCGGCGCCACCTTCGCCCGGTTCAGCACGGCCCCGACGCCGGTGACCACGCCGCAGCTGACCAAGGCCGCCTTGTCCAGGGGCATGTCATTCCGGATCTTCACCAGGGCGTTCTCGTGGACGAGTATCTGCTCGGCGTAGGCGCCGATGCCGGCGGCCTGCGTCAGCGGACGGCCGTCCTGGCTCAGCCGGGGCGGCGCGTCCGGCCCGCGGTTCGGCTTGTCGGAGCAGAGGTTCGTCCGGCCGACCAGACAGTAGTCGCACTTGCCGCAGAAGAACGAGAGGCAAGCGATGACGTGGTCGCCGAGCTGGAACTCCGTCACGTGGGGCCCGACGGCGGCGACGATGCCAGCCGCCTCGTGGCCGAGCACGATCGGCTGCGGCGGCGCCGCTGTGTCGCGGTCGATAGCGTGGAGGTCGCTGTGGCAGACGCCGCTCGCTGCGGTCCTGACCAGTACCTCGCGACCGAGAGGCTCCGCGATGTCGATCGCCTCGATCTGCATCGGCGAGTGGGGAGCGTAGAAGAGCGCCGCCTGCATGGTGAACCTCCTTCGCGGGTGCTCGAGCTTCAGGGTTACGGCGCCGCTGGTCTACAAACCCTAGCGGTCGACACGTATGATCGGCCTTCGGTTTCCAACGCCACTCCACTGCACCGCTTCGAACCCTTCTTCCTGCAGGAACACGACCCAGCTCGGCGCCAGGTTCATATGTACGAGGAGCCTTATCTCCGCGGCAGGGTCTACTTCCTCGGTGCGCCAGGCGGCACAACGCGAGGCCGCGCGGATATGGTCGGATTCGCGTCCGGAAACGCCCGGAACGCATCGTCCACCTGGTCGAGGCGGAAGCGCCTGGTGATCATCTCGTCCCGCATCAGCTCGCGCTGGTCGCGGCGGCCGTGCCAAGCACCGTCAGGATGCTGGCATCACCCAGATCGCCGCTAGGACAATTCTCCCCCAGCGGCACTGACCGTCACGGCAAGGTATGACGTCTCCTCGCTGATCGGGCGCGGCCCGGTCGCGAGGACGGGAGTTGAAGGTTGCCGGGCCAGGGGATGCAGGACGGCAATGGCCCATCCCAGATCCAGGCGCTCCCCGTGCCAGCTGGAGGTCACCGTCCGAGCGTGGAGGTGAAGCCCCTGGGCGTCGTGCTGCGCTCGGAGGACGTGGATGGGATCAGCAGGCACCGCGACCGCCGGCGGCACCTCGGGCAGCGGGCGACCGTCCGGCCGCCGGAACCGTAGGGCGCCGTCGGGCCCGCGCGCGACCTGGTAGCCCTCCTCGTGCACCGCGCGGTGGTGCCGGCGACAGAGGAGCGCGAGGTTCGAGAGCGTGGTGGGGCCACCTTGCGCCCAGTGACGGAGGTGGTGTCCCTGCGTGAAGCGGCCGCTGCAGCCCGGGAAGCGGCAGCCGCGATCCCGGTGATGCAGCGCTCGCCGCAAAGCGGGGGGAATAGTCCGGGTCCGGGCCCCGACCTCCAGCAGGCGCCCGTCTTGGTCGTGCCGCATCACCACCCGGCTGGCGTCGCACGCCAGCCGGCGGGACGTTTCCGCGGAAACGTGCGCGCCGTCCTCGAGGACGGACTGCCCCGGCTGATCGGGGTCCGCCAGCGCTGGGGCATCGATGTGGACCACCACCTGGTAGCGCTCGCCCGGGGCGCCGGGATCGAGCTCGTGGTGCAGGGCCGTTTCGGCGAGCAGGGCCAGCGCGTCCGCCTGCTGCTGGGCCATGGTCGGGGGCTCCGCCGCCAGGTCATCCAAGCGGGGGAGCGCCTCGTCCGCTCGTGCCCGCTGATACAAGGTCTCCCGGGCGGCGGCCAGCGCCTGCATGAGCAGCGCCCCCGCTTCCGGCTCCAGCCGGCCTCGGAGCACCACCATGCCGTCTTCGTCCTGATACACGTGCAGCGCCCGGCTGGCGTGCTGCCGCGCCGTCTCCCGCGCCTCGGCCTGTCGGTCCACCCGCCGCCAGCCGCGCACGATGCGCTCGACGTGGGCGGCCGTTCCTGCACGTCCCACCGCCAGCAGTCGCGCTTCGGTCTCCGGCGTGGCCACACGGGTCAGAGCGCGGACCTTCGCGTAGGACAACTCGCCGTGGGCGAGGGCCTGGGCGAGCAGCGGGAGCGTCCCCAGGGCGCGCGCGACCCGAACCCGCTCGCGACCGGCGCCGAGGTCGAGGCCAACACGCCAGCTCAGCCAGGAGGCACAGGAGCGGAAGCCGGTGTTCCAGCCCCCACAAGCATCGAACTCCCGTATCAGGTCAAGAAGGCGAGCAGTAGCGGCCTCGAGATGCGCCGACAGCTCGGCGATCTCATCCCCCAGTCGATCCAGTTCCGCAGCACGATCCGGAGTTGCGACGACAGTTGGCGAGTGGATCTGCATGGCCAGCCCCCTTCGGCTGGGGCGACTGTATACCCTGAATTTCGAGCCACCCGGGAGCGTTCACAGCGAGCGATTTCAGGACGAACAAGGATTTTCGGTTTAGTCCCACTCGACTGGGCAATGGTGGGCCCGTGCGGGGCGCTGGGTCGGGATCCGCGGAGCGGCGCCGACGCAAACTCAGTGCGCGCGGCCGAGGCTGTCAAGCGAAAAGTCGCCGATGGGCGCACTCCGGGGTCAATGCTCGTGATGGCCGCCGGTTCCTGGCGAGGCTATCTCGACGCCGATTGTTGTCAGGCGGCCTCTTCACGCGGCCGCCCATTGCTCGGAGAGCAAAGCCGCTTGCTCGAGCACCGTCGCAGTGGCTCTTTCCTGCTTATCGGGTGGGTAGCCGTGCTTGCGCAGGGTGCGCTTGACCAGCACGCGGAGCTGCGCCCGGACGTTTCTCGCGCAGGGTCCAGTCGATGGTAACGTTGTTGCGGACCGTCTCGACCAGCTCCCGGGCAATGGCCCGCAGCGTCTCATCGCCCAGCACCTTCACCGGGCTGTCGTTGGTCTCCAGCGCGTCGTAGAACGCGAGCTCGTCCTCCGAGAGCCCGAGGGCCTCGCCTCGCGCGTTCGCCGCGCGCATGTCCTTTGCGAGCTGGATCAGCTCCTCGATCACCTGCGCCGCCTCAATGGCGCGGTTCTGGTAGCGGCGGATGGTCTGCTCCAACATGTCCGCAAAGGACCTTGCCTGCACGACGTTCTTCCGCCGGCGGAAGCTGAGCTCGCCCTTAAGCAGCTTCTGCAGCAACTCCACGGCGAGGTTGCGGTGGGGCATCCCCCGCACGTCGGCCAGGAAGTCGTCCGAGAGGATCGAGATGTCGGGCTTCTGCGGGCCCGCCGCCGCGAAGATGTCCACGACACCCTCCGGGGCCACAGCGCGGGAAATGATCTGCCGAACTGCGTGGTCGATCTCCTCCTCGGGTCGAGCGTCGCCGGGGGCACGTTTGGCGAGCACCGCCTGCACGGCCTGGAAGAACGCCACGTCGTCGCGGATGCGCAGCGCTTCGGCGTGCGGCACCGCCAGCGCGAACGCCTGCGACAGGTCGCGCACGGCCTGAACGCAGCGGTCCTTGCCGTTCTCCTGGCGCAGGATGTGCTCCTGCGCGGCGGGCAGCAGGCCGAGCCGCCCCTGCGGCCTCCCGCCACTTCGACCGATCGAATCCGTGGAACAGGGCGCCGCAGACCTCGTGCTTCTCCAGCATCACGGCGACCGCCTCGCCCTGGTCCAGCGCCGTCCGGCCCGTGCCCCCACTCTCGGTGTAGGTCGCGAGGGCCGCCTTCAGCTCCTGGGCCAGGCCGAGATAGTCCACCACCAGCCCGCCGGGCTTGTCCTTGAACACCCGGTTTACGCGCGCGATGGCCTGCATCAGGCCGTGGCCGCGCATGGGCTTGTCCACGTACATAGTGTGCAGGCTCGGCGCGTCGAAGCCGGTGAGCCACATGTCGCGCACCAGCACGATGCGGAGGGGATCGGTGGCGTTGCGGAAGCGCTTGGCCAGCGCCTCGCGGCGCGGCTTGTTGCGGATGTGCGGCTGCCAGCCAGTCGGTACGATCGGAGGCGGATCCCGTCATCACGACCTTGATCGCCCCCCGGTCGTCGTCCTCGTGGTGCCAGTCCGGCCGCAGGCGCACGAGCTCGCGGTACAGCTCCACGCAGATGCGCCGGCTCATGCACACCACCATCGCCTTGCCGTCCATCGCCTCGAGCCGTCTCGAAGTGCTCGACGATGTCCCGGGCGACCACACCGAGGCGCTTCCCCGAGCCGACCACGGCCTCGAGCTGCGCCCACTTGGTCTTGAGCTTTTCCTTGCGCTCGACCTCCTCGCCCTCGGTGGCCTCCTCGAAGTCCGGGTCGATCCTCGGCCGCTCGGCCTCGTCGAGCGCGAGCTTCGCGAGCCGGCTCTCGTAGTAGATGGGCACCGTGGCACCGTCCTGCACGGCGCGCTGGATGTCGTAGACGCTGATGTAGTCGCCGAAGACCGCGCGCGTGTTCGCGTCCTGCAGCTCGATGGGCGTGCCGGTGAAGCCGATGAACGAGGCGTGCGGCAGCGCGTCGCGCATGTGCCGGGCGAAGCCGTCGATGAAGTCGTACTGGCTGCGGTGCGCCTCGTCGGCGATGACCACGATGTTGCGCCGCCCGGACAGCACCGGGTGCCGGTCGCCCTTCTCCTCGGGGAAGAACTTGTGGATGGTCGTGAAGACCACGCCGCCCGCCGCCACCGAGAGCAACTCCCGCAGGTTCGCGCGGCTCTCGGCCTGCACGGGCGGCTGGCGCAGGAGATCCTGGCAGCGCGAGAAGGTGCCGAAGAGCTGGTCGTCGAGGTCGTTGCGATCGGTCAGCACGACGATAGTCGGGTTCTCCATCGCCGGCTCGCGGACGATGCGCCCGGCGTAGAAGGCCATGGTCAGGCTCTTGCCCGAGCCCTGCGTGTGCCAGACCACGCCGATGCGCCGGTCGCCCGGCTTGCCGCCGGGCTTGAGCCCCGCCTCGTATCGGCCGGCGCCCTCGGCGACCCGATCGGCCGCGCGGCGCAGCTCGGCGGCCCGCAGCGTCTCGCCCACGGCCACCTGCACGGCGTGGAACTGGTGATAGCCCGCCATCTTCTTCACCAGCCGGCCGCCGCCCTCGTCCTCGAACACGATGAAGTCGCGCAGGAGGTCGAGGAAGCGCCGCGGCGCGAACACGCCTTCGATTACCACCTGCAGCTCCGGCAGGTGCGGATCGGCGAGGCGCTCGCCCGCGATGGTGCGCCAGGGCTTGAACCATTCGCTCCCAGCGCCGAGCGCCCCCACGCGCGCCTGCACGCCGTCGGAGGCGACCAGCGCCGCATTGGTAGCGAACAGCGCGGGGATCTGGGCCTGGTAGGTCTGGAGCTGGTGGAAGGCAGACCAGACCGTGGCGTTCTCGTCGGCCGAGTTCTTGAGCTCGATCACCGCCAGCGGGAGCCCGTTCACGAAGAGCACCACGTCCGGCCGGCGCGTGTGCTGCCGCTCCGTCACGGTGAACTGGTTGACGGCAAGCCAGTCGTTGTTGGCGGGCGCGTCGAAGTCGAGCACGCGCGCCTGCGCCCCGGCGATCGAGCCGTCGGCGCGGCGATACTCCACCGTGACGCCGTCTCCCAGCATGCGGTGCACGGCGCGATTGCGCTCCATCAGCGACGGCGCTTCGGTCCGCATGAGCTTGCGGTAGGCGTCTTCCAGCGCCTCGGGCGGCAGATCCGGGTTGAGACCGACCAGCGCCTGGCGCAGGCGGCCCTCCAACACCACATCGCGGTAGTTCGGGTCGCTGCGCTCGGCCTGTAGCTCGCCGGCGGCGATCGACGGGCCTGACAGGACGGTGTAGCCCAGGTCCTCCAGCCAGGCGAGCGCGGCTTCCTCGCCGACGGACTCGCTGAACCGCGCAGGCACGGGCCGGATCTCAGGCGGCAAGACTCAGCCGCCGCCACTCCCGGGCTCGGCCAGGAGGGTCTCGATCGGCCGGCCGGTCACCAGCGAATAGAGCACCAGCGGATCCCAATCCGCGTCATTAGGCCAGCAGATCGTCCCCAGGTCCGGATTCACGCGCACCCGGGCGAAGTAGGCGTGATCACGAAGCGGGGCGAACACCCCCTGAAAGGTCAGGAGTGGTCCGAGATCGACCTCCCCCACCATCCCATCCTGGAACTGTAGCCAGATCCGGTATCCCCCGCGCAGCTCGACCTTGACCACGTCGCTGAGCATCGTCCCCTCCTACACCAGCGGCGCGATGCGGTTCAGCGGCGCACTCTCGCGCGCCAGCCGCCAATCGTCCAGGAGCTCATCGCGATGCTGTAAGGCCCATTCAACCACCAAACCCATGACCCGCGGACCGAGCCGTCCACCCAGCACTTGCAGTGTCTGGATGTCAACAATGGCCTGGTCGCTCCCGTATCGGGCATGAAAATGGGGCGGCGCATGATCGTTGTAGTGCATCGTGATGATGATACCGAAGAACCGGCTTATCTCCGGCACTACGCCCCGGCTCCCGCGATCCGTTCCGCGTCCTTGATGCGGAGCTCGCCGGAGACGAGTTGGGTAGCAGCGAGTCACGCAGGGACGCGAGCGTGCGGGATTCGCGTTCGTTCGACGCGACCCTCTCGTACAGCGGCCTGGCGAGGCCGTCGAATGCTGCGACAATCACGGGGGGCGGCGAGACGGCCGGAATCGGTCGGAAGTTCGCCTTGCTGATCTCAAGAAACGTGGAACCGTTTGCGTGGCTCAGGATGTCCTCGTGGGCGGCACGCGCCCACAGCGGCAGGAAGAGATTCGACACGCTCCTCCGCGGTTTCATGGCGATGAAGCCCTGATTGATCGCGACGGGCACTTCGGCGATAGCCCGGTAACCGATCGGAGCGCGCGACGAAAGGAGGACTGTCCCAACAGGCAAGAGTCCCGAGCTGATCTGTGCGAGGCCAGCGTCAGTGATGCGTCGTTCCGTCTCCAGCAGCACCGGCACAGTGAGCGCCGAGAGATCCTTCGGTGTCGCCCAGTAGTGGACGCCGGCGTCCCAATATGCTGCCTCGCTCGTGCGTGGCGTGCTGCCCCCGACTACCTCCGCAAGGTCGCCGATCGTCTTCACCTCCCACCCCGCCGGGACCTCGCCTAGCTCGGAGTCCTTGAAGCGGTCGGGGAAGAGGGCGGCGAGGGGCTTGGGCAGGCCGGTGTCGCGGCTTTCGCCTTTGGCGCGGACAGGGTCGAAGTCCACGAACCACGACTTGAAGAGCGCTCGCGCCATCGTCTCCAGCGTCTCGTTCATTCGCCGGTTCAGTTCGATCTTGTCGTCCAGCGTGCCGAGGACGTGGGCGATGGCGCGTTGTTCCGGTAAGGCCGGCAGCAGTACCCTAATGGTCTCGACGAACTTCGTAAACTGGAAGCGAGCTACACCAGTGTGCTGGACTTGGTGCGTCTCCATCTCACCCGAAACATGCAGGCTCTGCAGCCACCAGTAAATGAAGCCTGAATCGACCTTATCGCCGTCGAATCTCAGGAAACGGGCGAAGCTCGCGCACGTGAGCGGGATGCCAGCTCGCTCTATGTGACTGTACTTTACAAGCGCCGTGCGTCCTGTCGACTGATCCTTCGTTCCTCCCGCCGTTTCGATCAGCACGTCGCCAGGACGAAGCTGCTTGCGTTCTGCCGCGCCGCGTTCGATGTGCCTTCTTGGAATCTCGGCCAACGCGCCGACTCGAAATCGGGCGAAGTCCGTCCCGCGAATGACGAGCATCTCTACGGTGTCAGAAGTGGGCTGATCGCTTCCCCACTCTCCATCGCGGGTGAACTCGATCAGGTCGCGAAGCGGTGCTCGTGTCCATTCACCCGCCATACCCAAGCTCCTTCAGGTTAGCGGAGATGGCGACATCCAGGTTCGCGGCTTCGGCCTGCTGCTCGCGCAGCGTCGCTACAAGCCGCCGCATCTTCTGCTCGAACGGCTCGCCGTCGTCCTCCTGCGCCTCGGCGCCGACGTAGCGGCCTGGCGTGAGCACGTGACCGTGTTTCCGGATCTCCTCCAACGTGGCGTTCTTGCAGAAGCCGGGTACATCGGCGTACTCGTCAGCGTCGTTCTTGCCGCGCCAGGCGTGGTAGGTGCCCGCGATGCGGGCGATGTCTTCGTCGGTCAGCTCGCGGTGGGTGCGGTCCACCATGCGGCCGAGCTTTCGGGCGTCGAGGAACAGCACGTGGCCGCGACGCTCGCGGAACTTACCGTTTTTCCGATCGCGCGCGAGAACCAGAGGCACGCGGGAATCTGCGTCGAGTAGAAGAGCTGGCCCGGCAGCGCCACCATGCAGTCGACGAGGTCAGCTTCGACCAGGCTCTTGCGAATTTCGCCCTCGCCGGACTGGTTCGACGACATCGAGCCGTTGGCGAGCACGAAGCCCGCGGGCGCCAGGTGGTGGACGATGTTCTGCACCCAGGCGAAGTTGGCGTTGCCCGCAGGCGGCACGCCGTAGCGCCAGCGCTTGTCCTCGCGCAGGCGCTCCCCGCCCCAGTCGGAGACGTTGAAGGGCGGGTTGGCGAGGATGCAGTCGGCCTTGAGATCCGGGTGGCGGTCGTTGTGGAAGGTATCGCCGTGGGCAATCTGGCCGTCGATGCCGCGGATGGCGAGGTTCATCTTCGCCAGTCGCCAGGTGGTGTAGTTGCTCTCCTGGCCGTAGATCGAGATGTCAGGCTTTTTCCCTTTGCGGTCCTTGCCGCCGTTGCCGTTGCCATTCGCGTGGGCGCGGATGAACTCCACGGACTGCACGAACACGCCCGACGAGCCGCAGCAGGGGTCGTACACCCGGCCCTGGTAGGGCTCGAGCATCTCGACCAGCAGCTTGACCACGCAGCGCGGTGTGTAGAACTCGCCGCCCTTCTTCCCTTCGGAGCTCGCGAACTGCGAGAGGAAGTACTCGTAGACGCGGCCGAGCACGTCCTTGGCGCGGCTCGCCTCGTCGCCGACCTTGATGTTGCTGATGAGGTCGATGAGCTGGCCGAGCCGCTCCTTGTCGAGCGCCGGGCGCGCGTAGTCCTTGGGCAGCACACCCTTGAGCGCCGGGTTGTCGTGCTCGATGCCGGCCATGGCGTCGTCCACGAGGCGGCCGATGGTGGATTGCTTTGCCTGAGCCTTCAGGTGGGCCCAGCGCGCCTCGGGCGGCACCCAGAAGATGTTCTGCGCGCGGTACTCGTCCGGGTCCTCGGGGTCGGCGCCCTCGGCCTTCTCCGCGTCGAGCCGGGCGTGCTGCTCCTCGAAGGCGTCGGAGATGTACTTGAGGAAGATGAGGCCGAGGACGACGTGCTTGTACTCGGCGGCGTCCATGCTGCCGCGAAGCGCGTCGGCCATCTGCCAGAGCTGGGCCTCGTAGCCGACGGTGGCGCCGCTGTTCTTCCCAGCGTTCGCGCTTCTCTTCGCCATCGCTCCTCCCACGCTCAGGTGAGCTCTTTCCCGGCAAGGTACTGCAGGCGATTCCTGACCTTGGCCGGCCGTAGGAGGCCCTTGTCCACGAGTTGCTTCAGCTCGCGCTGGAGCGTCCGCCGGTTGGCGCCGGGGCACAGCCGTTCGAAGTCTCCGATGGTGAGCCGGCCCTCATCCAGGACGTGTCCGACCGCCATCGCCTGCCGCTCGGTGAGCCCGTGCCGGGCGACCACGTCACGCCCCACCTCGCGCTCCCCCCGTGACCGCACCTCGTCGAGCTGAGTGGCCAGCCCTTCCGTGAAGAACTCCAGCCAGCCCGTCAGATCCATACCCGCGGCCCGTACCCCCTGCCGCGCACGATGGAAGGCGGTGCGATTGCGGTCGTAGTACTGGCTGATCGTTACCAGCCGCTTGACGTCGTATCCCGCACGGCACAGGGAAAGCAGCGAGAACAGGCGCGACGTGAGCCCGTTGCCGCCGAGGAACGGGTGAATGTAGGCGAGCTGGAACTGGACGATCGCGCTCGCGACCACGGGATGGGCCTCCGGTCCATCGTTCGACCATGCCACGAGCTCCCGCATGAGGATGGGCACATCGGCCGCCGGCGGCGGGGCGTAGATGATCTGCCTCGTCGCGGAGTTGACCACGTAGCCCTCCACCCGGCGGTACTCTCCCGGCGCGGCCGCGCCGCCGCGCACCCCCTCCACCAGGCGCTTGTGGATCTCGCGAATGAGGCCCTCGGTCACGGACCCGCCCTCGCTCAGGTGACCGCTCGCGAACTCGAAGGCGCCGCGGTAGTTGAGCAGCCCGCGCGCGTCGTCCGGATCCGCCTCCGGCACCGCTCGGCCCGCGAGGATCTGCTCGGCTTGTTCCCGGGTGAGCCGCGCGCCCTCGATATGCGTCGTGTGGTGCGCTTCGAGCAGGAGCGCCCGCGCGCGCATGGTCGCCAGCCAGTCCTCGGAGAGCTTCGACGCGTCGAGAAACCCGCGCACCCGCTCGATCCGAGTCAATGCCGCGGCAATCGGGTTCGTGATGGTGAAGCGCGGCTGGAAGCTGACGATCTCGCTATGGCTCATCCCGCGGTGCCCGGCGGGACTGTAGCCCGGGCTCGGCGTGGCCGCAAGCGGTTACGGCGCCGCTTGCCGCTCGGCGATCGCATCGGCCAGCGCCACCAGGCGCTGGGCCTCCTCCACGTGGAGGTTCTCGACGAGCCGGCCGTCGACGACGACCACGCCCTTACCCTGCGCGGTAGCCTCCGCGTGGGCGGCCATGACCTTTCGCGCCCAGGCGATCTCGTCGGGAGACGGCGCGAAGATCTCGTTGGCGAGGGCGATCGTCTTCGGGTGGATGAGTGTCTTGCCGTCGAAACCCATCGCCCGGGCCTGCTGGCAGGCGGCGGTGAAACCGGTCTCGTCGTCGAGGTCGAGATGAACGCCGTCGAGGGCGGCCAAGCCGTAGGCGCGCGCGGCCAGCAGGCAGAGGCCGAGGCTCGGCACCAGCGGGTGGCGATCGCGCGTGTGCCGCGCGTGGAGATCCTTCGTGAGGTCGGACGTGCCCATCACCAGCGCGGCCACCCGCGGGCTGGCCGAGGCGATGGCTTCCGCGCGCAGAATGCCGCGCGGGGTCTCCAGCATGCACCACACGTCCAGGGTGTCCGGGGCGCCGTGGGCCGCCAGCACGCGGAGCGCCTCGCGCACGCCCTCGGCGCCCTCCACCTTGGGCAGCAGCACCGCGTCGGCTCCCGAGGTGGCCACGGCGGCGAAATCGGCCTCGCCCCAAGGCGTGGCGAGTCCGTTCCCGCGGATGGCGATCTCGCGCCGTCCATAACCTCCCGAGCGGGCCGCCGCGCACGCCATCGCCCGCGCGGACGCCTTCGCGTCGGGCGCCACCGCGTCCTCCAGATCGAAGACCAGCGCGTCGGCGGCGAGCGTCTTCGCCTTCTCCAGGGCGCGCGCATTGGATGCCGGCATGAAGAGGACGCTTCGGCGGGGCCGCACCGGCCGACTCACGAGAGTGGTTGACTGAAGCTGAGGCGATTTCCGAACGGATCGATGACGTCCATGACCTTCGCGTTCCACGGCGCCACCTCGACGCCGGGGTTCATGTTGGGATTCGGGCGCGAGTGAAGCTCGCGATGCAGCACCTCCACGTCGTCGGTGTTGATGAAGACCTTGGCCCCGGGACAGCAGTCGCCGTAGTGCTCGGTGAGGTGGAGCACGACCGGACGCCGCGACACCTGGAAATATTTCGGACCGCCTGGCCCGGTCTGGAACTCCCAGTCGATCTTGAACCCCAGCCAGTCGACGTAGAAAGCCTTGGCAAGGGCGGCGTCGAAGATTCTCAACACAGGAATCGGTGGCCCTAGCGTCATGGAGTCGTCCTCCTCGCCCCAAGCCTCACACGTCGCGGCCCTGGGGGAAACGACCTTTGGTGTCCCGTGGTACGCTCCGGCGGTGTGCCGGCGGCCGAGAGCGGCTGGCTCGACGGGGGACCGAATGGAGCAGAGGATCGGCATCATCGGGGCGGGCGCGATCGGCTGCGTCGTGGGCGGGCTCTTGACCAAAGCGGGGCGCGACGTCACTTTCATCGATCAGTGGCCGGAGCATGTGGAGGCCATGAAGCGACACGGTCTCCGCCTCAGCGGCACCTGCGGCGAGCACGTCATCCCGGTCAAGGTGCTCCACCTCCACGAGGCGCAGAGCCTCGACGAGCCGTTCGACCTCGCATTCATCGCGGTGAAGTCCTACGACACCGAGTGGGCCACTCACCTGGGGCGCAACTACCTCAAGCCCGATGGCTTGGTGGTGGACTTCCAGAACGGGATTAACGACGAGCGGGTGGCGGCCATCGCCGGTAAGGAACGCACGCTCGGCTGCGTCATTCTCATCGGCGCCGGCCTTTACGAGCCCGGCCACGCCATGCGGACCGATAGCGGCAACCTCGGCTTCAAGATCGGCGAGCACGACGGGCGGGAGACGGCGCGCGCACGGGCGCTGGCCACGCTCATGTCCGACGTCGCCTACACGCACGTGACCCCGAATCTCTGGGGCGAGCGCTGGTCGAAGCTGGCCATCAACTGCATGATCAACCCCATCGCCGGCCTGAGCGGCCTCAGCACGGCGGAGTGCCGCATCGAGCCCCTGCCCCGCCGTATCTCCATCTTCCTGGCCGCCGAGGCCATCCGCGTGGGGCGCGCGTGCGGTCACGAGGTGGAGCCTATCTTCGGCATCGATGCCCAGCGCTTCGTGGACGCCTCCGAAGGCCGAAGGCTGGAGGACGTCGAACGCGAGATCGCCGAGCAGGCAAAGACCCGGGGCGGCGGACGCCCCTCGATGCTGCAGGACGTGATGCGCAAGCGCCGCACGGAGATCGACCATCTCAACGGGTATGTGAGCCAGCGCGGGCGCGAGCGCGGCGTGCCGACGCCCGTCAACGACGCCGTGGTCGCCGAGATGAACCGTCACGGCGTCGGGTTCACACCGAGTCCGAAGCACCTCGATCCCATCGCGAAGCTGCTCCCGCGCTGAGGGCGTGGCGGCGCGGCGCAACGACTTCGGCTTCACGGCGCGG
>JBKPAK010000101.1:0-14952 GCA_046726415.1 Candidatus Methylomirabilota bacterium | reverse complement strand
TGTCGGGCGCCTGCCAGAGCACTCGGTTGGGCCGGCCGGAGCCCAGAATGGCGTGCATGACCTCACCGAGATTCACGGCCTTCATCTCATCCATGGTGCGGCCCCCTCGCGAGCATGCGCGCATTATGCCCCGACCGCGGGCGTGCATCATTCCTGATCTCGGGTGTGGACGCTGGATTTCCGTCGCGCCGCGCGGAGGGCGGGCCGCCAACGGGCTCGCGCCCGCCCTATAATCGCGGCACGTCACCACCGCGAAGGGAGCACGCGCCATGGCGGTTATCCTGGGCACGGGCAAGTACCGGTACGAGGTCGTCGACGGGTGGGCCAAGCTGCCGCCCGGAGCGCGAGTTCAACGCCGACCTGGCTGCCGTCGGGGTCGACAGGCAGGAGCGGGTGTACGCGTTCAATCGCGGCCAGCATCCCGTGGTGGTCTTCGCCGCGACGGCAACTTCCCCCGCTCCTGGGGGCGAGGGGGTGTTCCGCCGGGCCCACGGCGTCCACATGGCCCCCGACGACACGATCTGGCTGACCGACGACGGCGATCACGCCGTCCGGCATTGCAGCGCATAGTCAGGACAAAGGCCCTCTCTCCGCTGTCGGTCCCGCGCGCGGGGGGCGGCCATCCGTCCTGGGCCCCCTGGCCAAGCCCCCTCTCCCTCCGGCACCCGCCCAGTGAGGGAGAACGTCACACGTTTGGCCGGCGATCGCCCTCTGGCTGCCAAGGATGCGGCTCGCGCCGGGGCGCCCAGTCAAGGAGCGACCGTGGGGTCGCGGTGGGGGGCGGCGACCGATCAGTGCGGGAGGGCTACACGATGGCGGCGGGGGCGGGCGGGGCGGGGCCAGGCGGCTGCGTGGAGTGCGCGCGGCCGAGGTGGACGAGGATGGTGCGCACGACCGCGGAGTCCTGCACGGTGGCGATGACCCGCAGCCGGCCGCCACAGCGGGGACAGGCGAGGACATCGGCCAGTGCGGCAGCGGCGCGCCGGCAGCTGCTAGCGCTGGCCACATGGCTGGATACGAACGGCCACGCCGGCGCCGCGGCGAGCCTGCGGGAGGGCCTCGAGGAGACCCTTACGGTGCTGAAGTTGAACCTGCCCCCGCGCCTGCGCCGCTTCTTCGCGACGACGAACTGCATCGAGAACCTGATCGGGACTCTGCGCCACGTGGCTCACCACGTCAAGCGCTGGCGCGACGGCGACAGGCGGCGGCGGTGGCTCGGCCTGGGCCTGCTTCGGGCGGCCGAGCGCTTCCGGTGGATCAAGAACCATAGTGACCGCGTCGCGCTCACGACGGCCCTCCACGCCGGCATCGCCACGGGGCGCATCGCGTGAGCCTTCCGGCCAGATCTGGCGACACGGCGAGGGCCACCCTGAGCTCAGACCTTCGAGGAGGGTCGCTGTGTCGATATCCGCGCAATGCTGTCACCGAAGGGTATGATGCTCGAGCCGCTACTCAGCTCTCAAGTTCAACAGCGACTGGGACATCTCCCACTGAACCTGGCATCTATCTGCCGCCCGCTTGCTTCAGCATAGCCGCGTGTTCGCCGATATTTGCCCGCCAGGTCCGAGAGGATCAGGCCAAAACTGAGGTTCCCGTCCCTGTCTTTGACCCTGGGTGGGAGAGCCATCCCCGCGCGAATGCGAGCCAGTTCCTTGGTAAGGACCTCACACAGCACGTCGCCGACCTGGTCGCGGAGGTAAGCCGACGGCGGGTGGTGCGTGTCGAGTGACCGGTAGAGCGCGTATCCACACAGCTGACAGCTCAACAGGCCCTGGAGCAACGAGGGCTGCTTGATTTCCGAGCCGCGAACTGCCGGTTCTGGGCGAAGCGTTCTTGGGCCAGCGCTGGACGACTAGGCGCCAGCCTAGGAATCCACTTGACCCCGCGCTAGCCTCAGCAGATCCTCGGACCGGATGACCGATGGACCGGGCAGGTGGGGGGATGCCCGCTACGGGCTGGAACACAGTCGACATCCGGAGTCTCGGCTGAATAAAAGAGGACCGATATGCCACGGTACCTGTACCAGGTCTCCTATACCGCAGAGTCGCTGGCCACACAGATCAAGAGCCCCAGGCAGTCCGCGCCCTCCTCACGGATTACCGGGACGCGGTAACGGGTGGCTGTTGGCGCTCCGGCGCTAGTATAGAATTCGTCCCCTGCAACCAGCCTTGATGGACTCGCGGCTCTCGCGGATCAGCGGCGCCACATGACCGTGCCGAACTCGACGAGCGCGGCGACCGCGCCAGCACAGCCTCGGCCGTGGGAGATAAGCGTTGATCCTCTGGGCCCGGACACCTATCTCGTCCGCCTCGCCGGAAGCTGGCGGCTGCGCGACCACCTCCCACGCGCTTCCGAAGTCGTGGAGAAGCTGCGATCGATCCGGGGCGTGCGGCGCCTCAGCCTCGACACCACCCAGCTGAGGGCATGGGACACCGGCCTGCTGACGTTCCTCAGAAATCTGTTCGAGGAGAGCGCGAAAGCCGAATTCGACGTCGACCGGAGCGGCCTGCCCACGGACGTCGAGCGGCTGCTGTCGCTCGCGTCAGCCGTCCCGGTTCGGACGACGCCGGAGCCGGCGGGCCCGCCGTGGCTCGGGCGAACGAGCGCGTCCGTCTTCGCGGCCGGCGCGGGAGCGATGGAGGTCCTCGCCTTCACCGGTGAAGTGTGTGCCGCCGTCGCCGGCGTTGTCACCGGCCGGGTACGGATCCGTTGGTTTCAGTTCGCGCTGCTGGTCGAGGAGGTGGGAGTCCGCGCCCTTCCCATCATGACGCTGATCGGTACCTTGATCGGGATCATCCTGGCTTTCGGGGGGGCGCTCCAGCTCCAGCAGCTCGGTGTGCAGATCTACGTGGCGGACGTCGTGGGAACCTCCGTGGCCCAGGAGGTCGGCGCGTTGATAGTGGCGATCCTGCTGGCAGGGAGGACAGGGGCGGCCTTCGCCGCACAGCTCGGCTCGATGCAGGTGAATGAGGAGATTGACGCCCTGAGCACGGCGGGCATCTCCCCCGTGCAGTTTCTCGTCCTGCCCCGGGTGTTGGCGCTCGTCCTGATGACACCGCTGCTGACCGTCTACGCGGATCTGTTCGGCATGGTGGGCGGGGGCCTCGTCGCCATCACCCTACTTGACCTCTCGGTCACCGCGTATGTGGACCGGCTGGTCCATGTGGTCACGATCAGCGACTTCGGCATGGGGATCGTCAGGGCCTCAGTGTTCGGCGTTCTGATCGCTATGGTCGGCTGCCTCCGCGGGATGCAGAGTGGGCGGAGCGCCTCCGCGGTGGGGCTGGCGGCGACGTCGGCGGTAGTCACGTCGATCGTCCTCGTCATTATCGCGGACGGACTCCTGAGCGTCATCTTCCACGTGCTCCGTCTCTGAGCCCGCCGTGGCCTCTCCCTCCCCCGTGCCCTCCACTCCGGATGCGCCGCCGCGGATCGAGGTGATCGACCTCGACATGGCGTACGGCGGATTCGTGATCCAGAGGAACTTGCGCTTCATGGTCCGGCCGGCGGAGATCTTCATCGTCATGGGCGGCAGCGGCTCCGGCAAGAGCACGCTCTTGCGGCACCTGATCGGGCTCAAAGCGCCGGCTCGCGGCGATGTCCTCTACGACGGGCACAGCTTCTGGACGGCCGACCCGGAGGAAAGGGAGGAAATGATGCGGCGAGTGGGCGTCGTGTATCAGAGCAACGCGCTCTGGAGCTCCCTGACCTTGTCGGAGAACGTGGCGCTGTTGCTGGAGGAGTTCACGGATCTGGGCGACCGAGAGATCCGTGATGCAGCCACTCTCAAGCTCGCCCTTGTCGGTCTCGCGGGCTTCGAGGACTTCTATCCCTCCGAGGTCAGCGGAGGCATGGAAAAGCGCGCCGCCCTGGCCCGCGCGCTGGCCCTCGATCCGGAGATCTTGTTCCTCGACGAGCCATCCACCGGACTCGATCCCATCAGCGCTCGTCTCCTCGATGATCTCATCCTGGACATCCGCGACGCCCTCGGCACGACGGTGGTCGTCGTCACCCACGACCTGGCGAGCATCCAGGCGATCGGAGACAACGCGGTGTTCCTCGATTCGGAAACGAAGACGATGACCGCCCACGGGGACCCGAAGTCCCTGCTGGCGGATCCGCCAAATCCCAGGGTCAAGGCGTTCCTCACGCGAGAACCCATTCCCCGATGACGCAGGCAGGCGGTGCGCAATGAGCAGGCGGGTGAGGGCGCACCCGGCGGTCATTGGCGCCTTCGTGGCCGGAGCGGTCGGGCTGGCGATCGCCGGCATTTTCGTCTTCGGCGCATCCGGCAAGCTGTTCGGGCGGAAGTTCCCGGTCGTGATGTTCTTTGACGACAGCGTGAACGGTCTGGCCGTCGGCGCCCCGGTCGCCTACCGCGGGATACGGCTCGGTCAGGTGACGAAGATCCACAGTGTGGTTGGGTCCCCGCGGATCGCGGTCGCCGCCACGCTCGAGCGGGGCCCGTTCCTCACGCCAGAAAACCCCACCGGCGCCGACCAGATGCGACGCGCCATGAAGGAGGCGATCGAGCAGGGACTGCGCGCCCAGCTTGCGATGCAGAGCCTGCTGACCGGCCAGCTCTACGTGAACCTCGTCTTGCGTCCAGACACCCCCGCATCGCTCGGACGCTTCGACCAAGGGGCGCTCGAGATCCCCACGATCCCGAACATCATTGCGCAGCTCGAGATGGGTCTGCAGAAGGTGCCGCTGACCAACCTGCCGAAACACGCCTATGACACTCTGGAGGGCAGCGCCCGGCTGCTTCAGTCTCCGGAGCTCGCGAGAGTGCTGGAGTCGGTCGGGCCGCTCGTCGCCGACGCCCAGACGTTGCTGCGACGGCTCGACAAGGAGGTCGGGCCGCTCATCACGTCGCTCAGGGGAACCTCTGACACGGCTCGGGCGTCGCTCGTGGATATCACCCAGCGACTGGACCGCCTCGCGTCCGACCTGCAGGCGGAAACGAGCCGGCTGATGGCGTCGCTCACCGAGACGTCCGACATGGCCAGGGGAACCGTCAAGGACCTCGGTGGCGACCTGCAGAAGACGCTCGCCCAGATCACGCCGGAGATCACGGCGCTCGCGGTCAAGCTCCAAGAGGTCTCCGATCAACTCCGCGGCACCCTCGAGATAGCTGACACCACCCTCCGGGACGCGGATAGCACCCTCCGGAACGCAGATAGCGCCCTCGCCGGAGACTCGCCCCTAGGTTACCAGCTGAAACAGGCCCTGAAGGGGGTGGCCGGCGCTGCCCAATCGCTCCAGGCGTTGACCGACTATCTCGAACGGCACCCTGAGAGCGTGCTCACGGGCAAGCAGCGGACGCAGAGCGAGCGATGAGACAATGACAATGCGGGCCCGCCGACGGCCGATCAGGGGGCTTCTCCCGCTTGCGTTCCTGATCGCACTGGCGCTCGCCGGCGGATGCCTCGGCCGGAGCGCTCCGACCCGCTTCTACGTGCTGGCCGTGGTCCCCCGTTCGACCGCGGCGATGCTGTCGACGGAGCCGAACCACGGATCCGCGCTCGGCATCGGACCCGTCACGCTGCCCGGCTATCTTGAGCGGATCAGCATCGTGACACGCCGTGGCACGGAGCTGGAGGTCGCCGAGTTCGCCCAGTGGGGCGAGCCGCTGAGCGAAGGGGTGCCCCGGGCAATCGCGGACAATCTGGCGACGCTGCTCGGGAGCGACCGCATCGTCGTCTTCCCGTGGCCCAGCGCCACCAGCATCGAACACCATGTCGCAATCGATGTGATTCGCTTTGATGGGAGCCTGGGAGGCACCGTGCTGCTCGAAGCGCGCTGGCGGGTCCTTGGGCGCGAGAAGAAGGAACTCGCGCTTCAATACTCGGCGCTGACCGAGACGACGGGAGAGTCCGGATATCCAGCTCTCGTCGCCGCAATGAGCCGCGCCCTGGCCGCGCTCAGCCGGGACATTGCCAACGCGGTCAAGACGCTACGCGTGCCCAGCGCCGATGGCGGCTCCATCGCGGTTGCCCCACGCGACTTGCGAGCCCGCTCATGACCAGGGAACCGTGTACCGATCCAGCACAAAGTGTAGAACGCTGCCCCAAGACGGGCGCCGAGTACCACCAAGACCTTCGTCGCCTCCGCGTCTGTCCACCACCAATACTCGGGGTCTCGGACTGCCTTGATCTCGACGATGCTCGGCGATGAGATAAAGTTGGTCGCTTGCATCGCGTCCGACCGTTTGCAAGTCCGAGTGCCGCTGCGTGACCAGGCACGAGAAGTAGGGATAGTAGGTCTCTGGAGGCGCGCCCGGATCCATGTCGATCACCCTTCCATCCTTCATGGGATAGGGATGGATGATGACCTCGTAGTTGCGCGTATTCTGGAGCACCTTCGGGAAATGGCCAGGAGTGCTCGTATCCGGGCGGAGATCGCTCATCAGCTTGTCGAGCGTGGTCTCCATGCGAGTCTCCTCCAGCCAGTACATCTGCATCACCTCGAACACCACGGAGTAGATGACCCCGAAGCAGCCCATGCTACAGATGGCCGAGTAGAAGCAGTCATCATCCTGGATGAGCTGGACGAGGGGATCCTTGTACTTCGCCGGGTCGGTGATGCCGTTCTTCGGCTCGATGCGATAGAAGTAGACGCCGTCGGTGGGCTCCTTGCCTCCGGTGGTCGGGCCATTCCAGCGCCCGGTCGTCGCGAGCACCAGGGAGCAGACCATGTCAGGGAAGCAAGGTGATGCCCGAGCCGTGCGTCGACGTGGACGTCGCACCGATGATGGTCTGCCCGTCATAGCCTCCCATGTTCATGAGGCCCAGGTCGCGCTGCTCCAGCGTCTTGTTCAGATCGTGGATGGTGTGCCGGCTTCCATCTCGATGAGGGCGTGGTTGTTCTCCGGGTCGTAGGTTGGCCAGGACAGGGGTCCCAGCGAGAGCGGCAGCGGGCTGCGCAGCGCCGAGGGCGAGAGCTGGCCCGCAATGGGCGATGGCTCGCTGGCGACGCGGCAGAAGCCATGGGTGTTGATGAGGAAGTCCGGCGTCGTGGCCACATCGGAGTAGGAGTGCCCCGAGCCCGCGCCCTTCACCGCGCAGCCCGTGGCCAGCGCCCGCGAGAGTATGGCCGCAATGGACTGCTTGTCCGTCGAGTCATGGAGTGAGCGCGGGTAGAAGAGCTGGAGGGGCTCCACCACCTGATTGGCGATCTGGTTCGTCCATGTCTGCCTCGGCCCGCTCGACGGCCCTCCGAAGAAGTTGGTGGTCCCTCCGGCCGCCCTCTTCTCCACCGGACTCGTCTGGACGAGCTGCTCGATGATGCGCGGGACGAGCTCTCCTTTGTCCGCGCCCTGATCAATGGAGCGCAGAATCTGCTCCAGGGTGCGATTGACGGACGTGGGCACCTGAACGTCCCGGCCAGGCGTGGATGCAATCCCCCGCTCGCCGAGCGCACTCCGGGCGTGCGGAGAGAGCCGCGGCCGTACGTGCTGCAGAAAGCGCTGTCGGACTTCTACGTGGAGTACGAGCTGCGCGCCCCCATCGAGCGCGCGGAGATGCGCTTTCAAGTCCTGTCCGATCTGCACGCGCAGATCCAGGACGCCTTCAACGAGTTCGGCGTTCAGATCATGTCCCCCAACTTCGAAGCGCAGCCCGAGCGGCCGGTGCTCGTCCCTCGATCGGCCTGGCACGCGGCGCCGGCGTCGCCAGCCGGAGAGTCAGTGTCAGCCACCCGCCCTCAGGGCAACGCGCCGGCCGCGTCCGCCTCGGACGGTCGGCGGAGCGAGGAGACGGCGTAGCTGGCACAACCGCCGCAGAAACGCATCGCGACCGGGCGGGGCCAATGAACACCGATCGCGGGGCGGGCCAGGATGTCCGGGCGTTGGACGTACGACCTATGGCCCATGGCTCGGCTCACTGATCTCGGCTACGGTCGACATCGGTTCATCCCCTTGAAAATTCGCGGCGCGGCAATCTGCCAAAAGGGAATCTTCGGATTTCTCCAGTCTCTGTCTTTGCGCTACATGTCCTCGAGCCAGCGAGCCGGATCCTTAGGTGTTGGTCACGTACTTCTGTTCAGCTCCTTTCGCTCATGGTTAACGTATGGAGCCATGGCAAGGTTTCTCACCGGTGTCAATCTTGAACGGGTAAGCCTTCCACTCCGTGTGCCACTGATTCACCTGTTGGGTTCTGTATTCCGCATTCGCCTTTTTCGCATCCCAGTCCTCAAAGGCCCGCTGGAGTTCTTCGTCCGTCATATCCGCACGGGCGCCCAGGCGGGAAGCGGACCCGGATCTCCCGAAGGTTTTCCCAGACCTTCTCGAGAAGCCGTTTTTCTTCCTTCTCGATCATTCCCAAATTCCAGCTGAGTGCTCTGGCCACGATAGGGAGAATGCAAAGCTTCAAGAACGCTAGATCTTCCTGAACTTGGTCACAACAGTAAGGTGGAGAGTCTCGATCGGTCGCTCGAACCGCTACTCCCTCCGGTCCTCGAACTGCTGAACGTCCCGGCCGAGGATCCCGGGTGGGAGGCGCTCGACCCGCCCCAGCGACGTCAGCGCACCCTGGAAGCGCCCCGCGCGGGGGAAGAAGTGAAACAGCGGTCGCGCGCGAGCGGCGAGCCCGGGCCGGCGTATACCGGGCGAGGGGCGGGCGGGGAGCCCCGCGGGCCGGAGCGCGGCCCATTCGCGTGGCCGTGTCCGACCCCGTGACCCGCGAGATCATCACGGGGGCGCCGCGTGGAGGAGGCGGAGATGGAAGCGATCATCGAGCACACCGCCCTATCGCCCTTCTTCGCGAGAGGGACCTACGCTCGTGGCCGCGTCAACGATGGGGGGCTCGGGGACGGCGCTCGAACCCGATCAAAGCTTCGAACGGCCGCAGGCGACGCACGGAGCTCGCGAGCGCTTCGTCGCGCTGGCTCGAGCGTAGGTCCGCGACCGGCGTGGCGAGCTCGAAGGCTTGTTCGCGCCCGCTGAAGTTGAGGGCCAGGTGCACGACCTCGCGCGCGCCTCGGTGCTCATGGATCCGCCGATAGCAGAGGACGTCATCGCTGTTGCGAGTCAAATCCCCCAGCTCGAGCCTCCCCCCGGAGAGCGCGTGGCTACCGCGCCGCAGTTCAAGGAGCCTCCGGTAGCAGGCCAGGAGCGAGCTCGGATCGCCCTCCTGGCTGGCGACGTTGAGCTGGGAGCTGGCCGGATGAATGGGAAGCCAGGTGCGCGCGACGTCGGGCGACGAGAACCCGGCATGGGGTCCAGCATGCCAGGGCATCGGGCTTCGGGAGCTGTTGCGGTTGAGCAGAACCCCGCGCCTTCGCAAGGTCGCATGGAGCCAGCGAGGCACGAAGCGAAACTGGGCGGCCAGCGGATCGAGGGCTCCCTCCAGGGGCAACTTGTGGTGGGTGAGACCGAGCTCATCGCCGTAGTAAATGACCGGAACGCCGCGCGCGGTGAGCTGCAGAGCGGCCAGGAGCTTGGCCCTTTCTGGGTCCCGTCCCAGCCGCTCGATCGACCGGGGACTGTCGTGATTGCCGAACACCCAGGTGGGCTGCAGCGGCGGCGGGAAATGCGCCTCGAACTCGCGTATCAGATGGCGAAAACTCCCCGCCGAAAACCGGGTGGTGAGGGACTTGAACAGAAAGACAAGGTGCAGCCCATCGTGTGGCGCCCCGCAGTAGCTCCGCAGAGTCGGCATGTCGCCGAAGACCTCTCCGACGACAAACCGAGGCGGATCCGAGAACTCGTCGACAACGCGACGCAGTTCCCGGGCAAAGGCCAGCGTATCCGGATGGTTCAGCGTGTGTCGGGGCCGCTGAAAGAAGCCAGCAAGGTTGTCGCGCGATGGCAGGGGTCGGAAGGAGAAGGGATTGTCTGCAAAGGAGGGATCCTTGTGCAAGGCGTGAAACAGGTCGAGGCGCAGGCCGTCGGCCCCCGCGGTGAGCCAGCTGCGCACCACGTCCAGCATCCGCGCCCCCACCTCAGGGTGCCGGTAGTTGAGGTCCGGCTGAAAGGGCAAAAAGCTCGCGAAGTACCACTCCTCGGTGGCTTCGTCATAGTGCCAGCCCGAGGATCCGAGCGCCGACCGCCAGTTGTTGGGTGGTTGCCCACCGCGAGGCTTGCGACCGGCGCGCCAAATGTAGAAATCGCGCATGGGATGCTGGCGCACGCTCCGGGAGGCGAGAAACCAAGAGTGTTGTGCCGACGTGTGGTTGAGCACGATGTCGAGCACGACCTTCATACCCCGGGCATGAATGGCGTCGAACAGGCGGCGGACGTCTTCGCGCGAGCCATACTCGGGGGCGACACCAAGATGGTCGGTGATGTCGTAGCCCAGATCTTGCTGGGGGCTTTGGAAGAACGGGGAGATCCACAGCGTCTCCACCCCCAAATCTTGTAGATAGCCCAATCCCTCGGTGATCCCGCGAAGGTCACCGATACCATCACCATTCGCATCCTTAAAGGACCGCGGATAGATATGGTAGACGGTAGTGCGGTGCCACCATGGTTGACCGGACGTCGCCGGTTCGGCATGACGACCGTCGAAAGCGTGGCGACTAGCCACCGAGGACCCGGACGATGCTGTCGAAGGACCAGTCCTCGAGCCGGTGGAGCCCCCGGCGCCACGAGGCGTCCTCCTCGGGGTGCGCCTCGAAGAAGAACTTCCACCAGATCTCGGCTCCGCCGCTAAACGTGAGGCCCATCCACGGCTTCTGTAACGTAAAGTGCAGCACGCGCACTTCGGACAGCACCCGATCCTTCAGCGAGGTATGGCCCATCAGGAACTGGAAGACGAAGTGATGCATGTTGCACCCGGCGGGCAGCCGATAGGAAACGGGTCGCGCGTACCAATCGGGAAGGAACTCGTTGAGAAAGCCTTGGTCCCCTCCGTCGTAGCTGTCCACGCGGGACAGCGCAGCCCTGATCCGCCCGAACAGCGCCGGCGACGGCTCCACGACCATCACGCCAGAGTTGAAGCGGTCCGGCAGAAAGAAGTCGGGCGCGGCGGCGAAGCCCGGCCGCTCGAACAAATCGTCGATATTGCGCAACACGACGGTATCCGCATCCAACAGCACGATCTTGCTCACGTTCGCAAGCCCGAAGGCGCGCAACTTGGTGAAGGTCTTGGCGAAGCGTGGATAGAGTGGCACGGTCTCCGGCAAGGGGTTCTCGATGGGGTCCACGTCCACGAGCGTCCAGCCCTGCGCGCCCAGGCGGCCTCTGGCGTCGGTGGACACGTCTGGGGTCACCATCGCGAGCCGCGCCTCACGCGTTCCGCTCGCCATGAGCGAGTGTCCCAGCACCTCTACACCGGGCAGGTAGGCGTCTCCGCCGCACAGGGTCGTCACATACGCGTACTCCATGTCGCCACCTCTTCGCCGCCTGAACTATAACACGCATGCCGAAGTCCGCCTCCGCGGGACGATCAGATCGCAGGCCTTCAAAAGACCTCTTTACCGCCGGCGACCACGCGCGGCGCTGGGCGGTGAGCATTCCGAGCGCGGCCGTTCGCGGTCGCAATTCGGTGCTGACCTACGCATGAGTCAGGAGACGACCTCGCCCGCGCACACGGCGCCGATCGAGTGAGGCGCTGCGCGATGCGGACTCGGCACCTTGCCGGAGAGCTCCCTGCAGGCCCGGCAGGCCTTTGAAAGTCGCATTCTCGACCTCGGGTATGCTGTGCGGCGCCCCCCGGAGGAGAGTGCGATGACGCTACGCCATGTGCTCCGCGGGCTGGTCGCGCCTGCCGATAGGGATTCAAGGGCTCTAACTCTCGCCGGCCTCTGCAGCCTATCCGGACGCGGCGGACGTCTCATTCGTCTGGTATTGCGCTTTCGGTACAAGATGTTGGGGACGATCTGAGCGTCCCGCGAAGGTTCGATAGGCGGCGCGGCCGTGCAGCGTATCCAAGCGCGTATAAGCCCGAGCGTCAGGCCAGATCACGGGCCGAACATCCGGTCGGCCGGACTCCGCACGGCGGCCGGGCCCCGGTTCAGGACGTGGGTGGAGATCATCGTGGTGCTCACATCGCGGTGCCCGAGAAGCTCTTGAACGGTGCGGATGTCGTGGCCATCCTCCAGCAAGTGTGTCGCAAAAGAGTGTCGCAGGGTATAGGGACTGCCGCGCTTGCCGATGCGCGCTCGGCGGACGGCGTCCTTGACGGCGCGTTGCAGGACCGACTCGTGCGGGTGGTGGCGACGGCGCTGCCCCGTCCGCCGGTCACGGTAGACGCGCGTCGCAGGGAAGACCTATTGCCACGCCCACTCCCGGCCGGCATTCGGATGTTTCTGAGCAGAGCGGTGGGCAGCTCGACCCAGCCGGCGCCGACCGCGAGGTGGTCCTGATGCTGAGCACGGGCGGTTTCGAGGTGACAGGCCAAGCGGTCTTAACGATGGCCGCCAGCATCGTGACCCGGTCCTTGTCGCCCTTTCCGCTTCGAACAACGAGCTGGTTGGCGGCGAAGTCGATGTCCTGAAATGGAGCTGGCATCACTCCAGGACGCGAAGGCCCGCGCCGTTGAGCAGGGACGCCATGAGACGGGGCACGCCGCTGAGCCGCTGGAGCACGGCGCGGACCTCTTCGCGGGTGAGGACGACCGGGAGCCGTTCGGGGCGCTTGGCGCGGACGATAACGTCCAGCCAGGGGAGGTCGACCTCCAGCACGTCCCGGTACAGGAACAGGAGGGCGCTGAGCGCCTGGTTCTGAGTCGATGCAGCCACATGGCCATCGACGGCCAGTGAGGTGAGGAAGCTGGTGACCTCGGACGCGCCCAAGTCGACCGGATGGCGTTTGCCATGGAAGAAGATGTAGCGCCTGATCCAGGCAACATAGGCTTCTTCGGTCCGGCGGCGGTAGTGGCGGGCGCGCAGGGCAGCGCGGATCCGGTCAAGGAGGCGGGTGGGCGAGCGCCGGCGGCCGGGTCAGGCTCGCGAACCCCTCCTTGCGTGCCCGGAGCCCATCGATACGCAAGCGAAAGGGGGCGCCCGTTGTGGCCACGGCCGGAGCATACGGCGTCGCACGTCGCCACGGCAAGCGTATCGGAATGGTGCCGGCGCCTCTGATCGATGAGCAGCCGCCTTCGACGGTGCGTTGCCGACGGGGCCCGCGGTGGGGCCTCCTTCCACGTCACCAGAACCGATGTCGAGCCGCCCTCGTGTCGCGCCGGTTCACAGCACGCACACCGTCGACGTAGATCTCACCGCGGGCAAGGTCAGCCAGCAGCTCCGGTGCGTCGAGGCGCCGGAACGTCTTCTCCGCGATGAGCAGCCGCCCAAAGTCCGTGCCCGCGCGTCCGGGATCTGATGCGACAGACCTACCACCGCCGAGGTCCAGCTGGTTATGGTGGCGTCGGCTGATCATCCGGCAGGAATCCGCAAGTGCGGCGACACCACGCGCAACCCGCGCCCTCAGAGCAGCGTCATAAGGGTAGGGAAGACATCGGATGGACCGGTTCAGCGACACGGTTGTCGCGATCACTAGGAGCCGGATTGGCATTTGCCCCTGTGGTCCGCCATCGGTAAGACCGGTGCGCCCCGCTACTCGCTCCGCGATCGCATCGGGAGATGAGCATTGGACCAGCCGGAATACTAAGAGGAGCGCGAAGGCACATTAGCCCCGTGCGGAGGACACCGTCGCGATCGTCCGCCAGCTCCAGACGGCGGGATCGTAGGCGATCGGCACGTGACGCTTCTCGTCGCGTTCTCATCTGGGCCGCGCACCGTCTGCGCCAGGCGGCACATCGGGTGGTGGCGTCGGCCGAGCATTAAGGAAGGACACCACGCGCAACCTGTGCCCCCAGATCGGCGTCACAACGGCACGGAGGACATCACATGGACCAGTTCACCGACAAGGTTGGCGTGATCACCGACGGCCGCAGTGGCCGCGGCCCCGCGGCCAACTTTCGGCGGGTGGCCGGCGCGCCTTACTACACGGACCGTGATCGCATCAGGCGATGAAGATGGCTGACTTACACCCGAGCGAAAGGACTTCTCCATGGGCGCGGTCGCCTTCCGAAAGGTCGATGTTGATGGTTTCAAGGTCTTCTATCGCGAGGCTGGGCCGAAGGGCGCACCAACAATCCTGCTGCTGCACGGCTTTCCAAGCGCTGGCCACATGTTCCGTGATCTCATCCCGCGGCTCATGGATCGGTTTCACGTCGTCGCGCCCGACCTGCCGGGTTTCGGGCAGTCCGACATGCCGTCGCGCAGCGACTTCAACTACACGTTCGAGAATATCGCGAAGGTTATCGATCGCTTCACCGAGGTGATCAGCCTGCAGCGCTTTGCAATTTACGTCTTCGATTATGGTGCGCCCACCGGCTTCCGCCTGGCCGCTCGGCATCCGGAACGCATCACCGCGATCATCTCCCAGAACGGCAACGCTTACGAGGAGGGGTTGAGCGCCGGCTGGAATCCCATTCGAGCCTACTGGCAGGACCCGTCGCCGCCCAATCGGGAGGCGCTGCGCGCCTTCTTGGCTCCCGAGACGACGCTCTGGCAGTACACGCACGGCGTTTCCGACCTGGCTTCAGTGTCCCCGGACGGCTATTCGCTCGACAACTTCTATCTGGCCCGCCGGGGCGCGGATGAAATCCAGTTGGACTTGTTCTGCGATTACAAGAGCAACGTCGCGCTCTACCCGACCTTTCAGAATTACTTCCGAACGCACAAGCCGCCGTTTCTGGCGGTGTGGGGAAAGAACGATCCCTTCTTCCTGCCCCCTGGCGCTCGGGCCTTCCAACGCGACATTCCCAATGCGATCATCCGGTTCTTCGACACCGGCCACTTCGCGTTGGAGACCCACGCCCAGGAGATCGCGGCAGAAATCCGCGAGTTTCTTGCTCACTGACTCGGCAACCCGCTGCTGATTACCTGGAGGGCCACCATGCGTGCGATCGTCATCGAAAAATTCGGCGGACCAGACAGCCTCGTCTACACGGAGCTGCCGGAGCCAGAGCCCAAAGCCGGTCATGTCGTCATCGAAATCAAAGC
>JBKPAK010000100.1:0-12878 GCA_046726415.1 Candidatus Methylomirabilota bacterium | reverse complement strand
GCTCCAGGAGCCGCTGGTCCGGGTGCCCGACGAGGCGCAGCGCCCAGGGCGCCAGGTGCACGTGGCAGTCGATCAGGCCCGGCATGACGGTTCGGCCCTCGAGGTCGACCACCCGGACGTCGGGTCCGAATCGGCGCTCGGTGCACACGGCCTCGATGCGGGCACCGTCAAGCACGACTGTCGTGCCAGGCCGGGGCGGCCCGCCGCGGCCGTCGAGGAGAACGCCGCCCAGGAGCGCGGTTTTCATGGCTCTGGCGACCATACACGACGGCTCTCGACACTGGCAAGCGACCGGAGCCGCGCCCATGCGATGATCGGGCGCGTGAAGCTGACCATCGTCGGGGCAGGCGCGATCGGCGGACTCATCGGCGCGCACCTCTGGCAGGCCGGCCATGCCGTGCAGCTGGTGGACCGGGATCACGCCCACGTGGCGGCGATCCTGGCCGGCGGCCTGGAGGTCGCCGGCCACGCTCAGCTGGTCGCGCGGGTGCCGACCTGCGAGCCCGGAGCCGTGACGGGGCCGATCGAGACGCTGATCCTCGCGGTAAAGACCCTCGATACCGAAGATGCGCTCCGGCCGCTGGTCCCGCTGCTCGCCCCGGACGGCTGGGTGATCTCGATGCAGAACGGCCTGGAGGAGGGCAAGATCGCCGCCCTGGTGGGCAAGCCTCGGACGGCGGCCGCGTTCCTCTCGTTCGGCGGCTACTACGACCGGCCCGGGCGCATCGTCTACAGCGGGCCCGCGAGCCTCAAGGTCGGTGAGCTGGACGGCCGGCTCACCTCCCGGATCGCGGCCCTGGCGCGGGTCCTGTCCGACTTCCATCCGACGGAGGCCACCGCGAACATCCGCGGCCATCGGTGGGGCAAGCTGCTCCTCGGCACGGTGTACATCGCGACCGCCATGGTGGACGCGGACGTCGTCGACCTCCTGGAGGACGCGGGCGTCCGCCACGCGCTGTCGGGGCTCGTGGCCGAGGGACTGGCCGTGGCGGACGCGCTCGGCGTGACGGTGGAGCTCGTCGACGGCTTCGACCCCCGAAGCCTCCGCGGCGGTGACAGCGAGTCGTCGGCGGCGCGCGCGACGTGGGACGCGCAGCGCGCGTACTGGCGCCGGGGCGTCGCGACGCGCACGGGCATCTGGCGCGATCTCGCGATCAGGAAGCGACGCACCGAAGCGGGGCCGATCCTCGGCGCGCTCGTCGCCGAGGCCGAGCGCGCGGGCTTGGCGGTGCCCCGCGTGCGGGCGATGCTCGATCTCTACACGGCGCTCGAGGCCGGCGCCCGGCCGCGCGACCGGGCGAACCTCGACGCGCTGGCCGGCTAGGCGCGCGTTCTCCCCGGCTCGGGCTCGAGGGGGCCCGCCGCCGTCGCCATGTGGGTCCGCCCGCAGTGCGCGCCCCCGGTCACGAAGAGCACCTCGCCGGTGACCCACCCGCTCCGGGGCGAAGCCAGGAAGAGCACGGCCTGGGCGATGTCGTCGGGCGACCCGGTCCGACCGAGGGGGGTGGCCGCGAGCATGTCGCGGACGTAGGGGTGCGCGACCGGCGCATCCTTCCGGACGACCGAGTCCATCACCAGGCCCGGCGCCACCGCGTTCACGCGGATCCGGTGGGGGCCGAGCTCCGTGGCGAGCACCTCGGTGAGCATGTTGACCGCCGCCTTCGAGCCGCAATAGTGCGCGGCGCCAGCCCGGGCCGAGGTGGACGCGCCGGAGGAGATGTTCACGATCCGGCCGGCGGCGCCCCTCGCGACCATCTCGCGCCCGACCGCCTGGCAGCAGAGCATGGTGCCCTTCACGTTGACGGCGAAGACGCGGTCCCACTCGTCCTCGCTGACCTCGAGCACGGGGCTCACCGGCACGTAGCCCGCGAAGTTGACCAGCACATCGACCGGGCCGAGCCGGCGCCGGCCTTCGGCGAGCGCGGCCTCGACGTCGGCCCGGCGCGTGATGTCGCCCGGCACCGCCGCCACGGTCGCGCCCCGGGCGCGAGCCAGGCGCGCCGTCTCCTCGAGGGTCGACGCCACCGCGTCGGTGAGCAATAGCCGGGCGCCCTCGGCGGCGAACGCGAGCGCGCACGGCCGGCCAAGGCGGCCGCCTGCACCGGTGAGCATAACGACGTCGTTCGCGAACTCCATGCGGGTCCTCCGTCGGTTGGCTTCGGCGGTCAGCGGGGCAGGATCCGCCGGACGTCCACCCCGCGAGCGACCACCAGCGCGCCGGCGACGAGGGCGAAGGCGAAGAGGATCAGCAGCGCCGACAGCGCCGCGATCGTCGGATCCTGCCACTTCTCCATGTAGAGGAACATCTCGATGGGGAGCGTGTTGTTCGCGCCCCGGGTCAGGAAGATCGAGCTCTCGACCTGGTCGAACGACACGAGGAAGGCGAGGAGCGCGCTCACGATCAGGCCCGACCGGATCTGGGGCAGCACGATCCGCCAGACCACCGTCCATTTCGAGGCCCCGAGATCCTGGGCCGCCTCCTCCAGCGCTGCGTCGAGCCCGACCAGATTCGCCGCCACGATGTTGATGACGAACGGCAGCACGACGATCGTGTGCGCGAGCACGAGCGGCAGCACCCCGCCCTGGATCCCGAGGCGCGCGAAGAAGATGAACCACCCCACGCCGAGCACGATCTTCGGCATCACGATCGGGGACAGAAGGAACGCCTGGAGGGCGTCACGGCCGGGGAAGCGGCCGCGCACCAGGGCGAGCGCCGCCGGCACGCCGACGGCCAGCGCCAGGCCCGTGGCCGCGAGGCCGATGCCGAGACTGCGCAGGAACGCGCGTCCGAAGGCCGGCTGGTCGACGAGGTGCGCGTACCAGCGGAGGGACAGGCCGGGCGGCGGGAAGACGCCGTAGGCCACGCTGGAGAACGAGTAGAGGACGACGATGGCGAGGGGCAGCAGGATGAACCCGACGCCGAGCGCCAGCACCGTCCGGAGAAGCGCGTCTCGCCCGCGGCCCGGGTGCACGGCGCCTTACGCCACCGTCGGCAGGCGCCGCAGCGCCCGGTTGACCGCCCAGACGGCGAGGATCGACAGCGCGAGGAGGGCCACGCTGGTGACGGCCCCCTCGGGCCAGTTGATCTCGACCGTGCTGTTGTAGACCGTCAGCGGGAGCACCTGGACGCGGCCGCCGCCCAGGAGCTGCGGCGTGACGAACGCCGACAGGGCGAGCGTGAAGCAGATCACACCGCCGGAGGCCACACCGGGGAGCGTGAGCGGCAAGGTCACCCGCCAGAACGCCGCCCACGGCCCGGCGCCCAGGTCGCGCGCCGCCTCCTTGAGCGAGGAGTCGAGCTTCCCCAGCACGCTGTAGATCGGGAAAATCGCGAACGGCAGCAGGATGTGCGTCAGGCTGATCACGACGCCCTGCATGTTGAAGAGGAGGCGGACGGGCTGGTCGATCAACCCCAGCCGGAGGAGCGTGGTGTTCACCAGCCCCTGGTTGGCCAGGAGGATCAGCCAGCCGTAGGTGCGGACGACCACGCTGATCATGAGCGGGCAGAAGAGAACCACGGCGATGACGGCGCGGGCCCGGGCGCTCTTCACGCGCGTCTGGAGCGCGTAGGCCAAGGGATAGCCCACGAGCAGGGCGAGCGCGGTGACGATGCCCGCCAGCAGGAGGGACGTGCCCACGATCTTGTAGGAGAAGGGGTCGGTCAAGAACGCCGCGTACGTGTCGAGCGTCCACACCCGCAGGATGCGGCCGTCCTTGAATCGGTAGAACCCGTTGACCAGGTACACTCCGAGCGGCACGACGTAGAGGCCCGCCGTCAGCGCGAGGACCGGCGCGAGCAGCGCGGCGGCGAGCCAGCCCCGCACCTTCACGCCGGCACCGTCACCGCCTGGTCCCCGTCCCAGCCGACGGCGACCGCGTCGCCCACCTCGAACAGCGGAGTTCCGTGCACGTAGGGAACCGCCGCGTGGAGCCGGAGCCCGGAGACCGCCAGGCGATACTTCACGAGGGATCCCGAGAAGGCGCGATCCTCCACGCGACCGACCAGACCATCGGCGCGGCCGTCAGGGCGGCCGACGCGAACCCGCTCGGGGCGGACGCACAAGGTGAGCCGCGCCCCCGCGCGCTCCTCGCCGCGGCGCCGGGCCCGGACGCGCGCGTCGCCCACCCGGGCGACCAGCCCGTCGCCGTCGAGGCCCTCGACGACGGCCTCCACCAGGTTCGCGTCTCCGATGAAGCCAGCGACGAAGCGCGTGGCCGGGCGCTCGTAGATCTCGAGCGGCGTGCCGACCTGCTCGAGCCGCCCGCCCGCCATCACGCCGATGCGGTCCGACATGGCCAGCGCCTCGCCCTGGTCGTGGGTGACGTAGATGAACGTCGTGCCCAGTCCGCGCTGGAGCCCCTTCAGCTCCTCCTGCAGCTGGAGGCGAAGCTTGAGGTCGAGGGCGGACAGCGGCTCGTCGAGGAGGAGGATCCGCGGCTCGTTGACGAGGGCGCGCGCGAGGGCCACCCGCTGCTGCTGGCCGCCCGACAGCTCGCCGATGCGTCGCGCCCCGAGATCGCCCAGCTCGACCCGGGCGAGCGTCTCGGCGACGCGGCGTTCCACCTCCGACTGGGCGAGGCGGCGCATCCGCAGGCCGAAGGCGACGTTGTCGAACACGGAGTAGTGGGGGAAGAGGGCCAGCCGCTGAAAGACCATGTTGGTCTCGCGGCGATTCGGCGGGAGCCGGCCCATCGGCCGGCCCCCGATCAGGATGTCGCCCTCGTCGACGGTCTCGAGGCCGCCGATCGCCCGGAGGGTCGTCGTCTTGCCGCACCCGGACGGGCCAAGGAGCGAGAAGAACTCCCCCGCCCGGACCGTGAACGACACCGCCTCGACGGCAACGACGGTCCCGAAGCGCTTCGTGATCGCGCGGACGTCCAGGTCCGCGCCGTGCGTCCCAGGCGCCCCGATCGCCATCAGCCAGCGCGGGGGGCGCTACATCCGGGACTTGACCTCTTTCTCCCACCGCGAGCGCCACTCGCTGGCCTTCTGGCCCATGACGCCCCAGTCGAGCCAGATCGCGCTGTCGATCACCTTCGGGTTGAACGCCGGATCCATTTGCTGGGCGAGCGTCGGCGTTGCGAAGGCGGGGATCTTGTTCGTGAGCTGGGCGTCCCGCGAGTTGTTCTCCGGCGTCATCAGCTCGTTGATGATCTCCTCGGCGACCTTGATCTGGTCCGGCGTGCTGCCCTTGACGATCTGGAGGTACAGGGGGAAGGCGATCGCCCCCTCCTTGGGGTTCACGAAGCCGAGCGGCGCGCCCTCGTCCGCCCAGAACTTCCAGATGCCCGCGAACCACGGCGCGATCTGCGCCTCGCCCGTCACCACGATGTTCTTGAGCGCGTCATTCGTGGTGGGGAGCGCGCGGATGTTCCGCGCGTGCTCGGTCCACAGGCGGAAGCCGGGCTCGACCTGCTGCTCGTTGCCGCCGTTGAGCCGGGCGGCCACCACGAGCGGCATGAAGTTGTTGTCGAAGAACGTCACCTTCCCCTGCCACTTCGGGTCCCACAGCGCGGTCCAGGAGGTCGGCGGGTCCTTGACGAGGTTCTTGTTGTACATGAGGCCGACGTGGCTCACCGAGAACCCGAGGCCCCGATTCCCGGGCCGGCGAAGGCCAGACGGCAGCTTGGCGAGCGCCGGGATGCGGGCGGGGTCCATCGGGACCCACATGTCGTCGGTGTCGCCGCGGTTCGAGAGGTCGACGTTGAAGTAGCCGAAGTTGACCAGCGGGGCATCGGGGTTGGCCTGCTTCGCCGCCAGCATCTTGGGATACGTCGCGGCGTTCGTCGACTCCCAGAACTCGATCTCCACGTCCGGGTGCGTCTTCAGGTACTTGGCGACGACCTCGCGCGGGACGACGCCCTGGTTGGCGCCGGCCCAAATGAACATGGTGAGCTTCACCTTCCCCGCCGCCCGGGCCGACCGCGAGTCGGGGATGCCGGCCGCGACGAGCGCGGCGAGGGCGAGCGCGAGAACGAGCCAGAAACGAGCCGAGGGACATCGCACTCTCATCGAGAACCTCCCGCCGGATCGGACCGGCACGTGACGCGCGGACTGATAGAGGGGAACGCGGGCATCCTACTGCCGGCGGCTCCGACGGTCAAAGCCTGCCCGCATGGCCATGGCCGATCTTCGGGTACGGGTGCGTCAGGTCGGATTTTCGCCAATGCCAACCCCCAGGGGCAGACACCCGCCGAAGCAAAGGTCACGACGCCTGCCGCGCGGAGCGACGGCGTGATGTCGGCCATGCGAGGGGCTCTCCGGACTCTCATGCGCCCTGAAATCTCCCCTGGCGCCAACGCAACCGGGCGCGACCGGTTATCGACGTGTCAGTCGCTGATGCGGGCGGTGAACGTCAGTCTGTTGCCGAACGGGTCGATTACCGACATGCCTCTCGTGCCCCACGGCATCTCTTCGATCCCGGGTCGCGCGTACTTGTAGTCCTTCGACCGCAGCTTGGCCTGGAAGGCGTCCAGGTCGCTCGCTTCAATTCGCATGGCCGCACCCGGGCTGCAGTCGCCGTGATGCTCGGACAAGTGCAGGACGCACTCGTCCCTCGAGACCTGCATGTACAGGGGACGGCCCGGCTCGAAGCGGTGCTCCCAGTCGATGTCGAAACCGAGGAAGTCCACGTAGAACTCCCTCGCCTTCGCCTCGTCGAAGATCCGAAGAATTGGTGTCGTCGTTCCTAGGCTCACGTGCCTGCCTTCGTCATACCCCCGTGCGCCTCTACTGTGCGCCGCGACGGACGAGCTCGATCACCGGCGCGAAGGCCTCGACGCCGGTCGCGTCACGCGGATCCAGCATGCACACCACGTGGCCGACGCTGGCCTGGTGGAAGCCCAGGAGCCCGGCCGCGATCTCGTCCGGCGTGCCGCCGAGCGTGCCCATCTGGAGCGGAGCGCGGGGTGCGCTCCCCGGCCTGATGATCACCCCGATCACCCGGCCCAGGCTCGCCGGCATCCGGCCGACGGCCGCGCAGGCGGCATCGGCGCGCGCCAAGGGCTCCGCCGCCGCGGCGGCATCCGGGTGCCATGCGGTGACGAAGGCATCGCCCCACCGCGCGGCCAGGCGCATCATCCGGGGCTGGTAGGCGGCGATCCAGATCGGCGGTCCGGACGGTCGGGGCCCGCGCGGGAGGAGCTCGCACGCGCGCGCGGCGTGGTAGCGCCCGGCGAAGTCGACGTGGCCCTCGCGGAGGAGCGGGACGATGATTTGGAGCGCCTCGTCGAACCGGTCCACGCGGTGGTCGTAAGGGTAGCCGAACGCCGCGTACTCCGGCGGGTGCGAGCCGCACCCGAGGCCGAGGACCAGCCGGCCCTCGGTCACCTCGTCGGCGGTGGCGGCCATCTTCGCGAGGAGCGCCGGGTTCCGGAATCCGGCGCCGAGCACGAAGGTCCCGATCGCCACCCGGCGCGTCGCAGCCGCCAGCGCGCCGACGAGCGTCCATGCCTCCCACGTGCCCCGGACCTCGCCCTCGCGAATGCCCCAGTACGGCGAGTGGCCGATCACGAGGTGGTCAGGAACGAACAGCGCGTCGAAGCCGACGGACTCGGCGAGGGCGGCGATCCGCGAGATGTCCGCCCAGCGCGGTGACCAGCGGTCACCCAGCCAGCCTTCCATCACGGGCAAGAAGAGTCCCAGCTGCAGCATGCGTGCGCTCCGGTCGCGAAGGTCTCCGCCAATCGTAGTAGCTGGGCCGGCGCGCGGCCAGTGGCCTTGTCTGCCCCCGCGCCGCGGACTAGTATGCGCGTGGATACGGATCCGGCATGAACCTCGCGAGACTCGACCGGTTGCGCACGCGGATTCGCGAAGCGGATGTGGCCGCGGCGGTCCTCGTGCATCCGCCCAATCTGCGCTACCTGGTCGGCTTTCACTCGAACGCGTACTCCCGCCCCTTGACGCTCCTCGTCCCGGCCGACGACGATCCAACGCTGCTCGTCCCGCGCCTGGAGGAGCTGCAGGCGCGGGAGATGACCCGCGTGCCCGACATCCGCAGCTACGTGGAGTGGGAGGAGGGTTCCGTGGCCGGCGGGCGCCTCGACGCCGAGTGGCAGGCGCTCCTGGCGGGCGTCCTCTCCGAGCGAGGGCTCGCGTCCGCGCGCCTCGGCCTCGAGCGGGCTGCCCTCACGAGCGGTGCGGAGCGCGGTCTCACCGCGGCGCTCCCGAAGGTCGACTGGTCCGACGCGAGCGGCTGGGTGGAGCGACTGCGCCTGGTCAAGAGTCCCGAGGAGGTCGAGCATCACCGCCGGGCCGGCCAGTTGGCGGCCGCCGGACTCGACGCCGGCCTGGCGGTGGCTCGGTCCGGCGGCACCGAGCTCGAGATCAAAGGCGCCAGCATCGCGGCCGCGCTTGCCGAAGGGGCGCGCCGCTGTCCCGCGCTCGCCGTGGCCGCCGCGGGCAACGCGCTGGTGGGTGAGCGGATCGCCGCCGTGCATGCGCCTGCGGGAGCCAGACCGGCCAAGCCGGGTGAGTCGGTCTTCGTCGTGCTCTCGACGTCCGTCGAGGGCTCGCACTGCGAGCTGTCGCGGACCATCGTCGTCGGCAGCGGGCCCACCGACGCCCAGCGGCGCTGGTTGCAGTCGGTGGCGCGCGCCCACGAGGCGGCGCGGCGTGCTGCGCTCCCGGGGGCACCGTCCAGCGATGTCGACCGGGCAGCGCGCAGCGCGCTGCGAGAGGATGGGCTGGCCGAGTTCCTCCCGATGCGGACCGGCCACGGCCTCGGCCTCGCCCCGGTGGAGGCGCCGAACCTGGGCGCCGGTGACGAGACGCCGCTCCAGCCCCGCATGGTGATCAGCATCGAGCCCGGCGTCTGCATCCCGGGCGCTGGCGGCGCGCTGTGGGCGGATAACTACGTCGTCACCCGCGCTGGAGTCGAGCCCTTGACCGCGTATCCGATCGAGCTGACATAGGGCGCGTGGCACCGCCACCGGTCCGCGCGCGGGACGAGCGTGACTGAGACCAGATGACGAGGGAGAACACGATGCGGCGAGACACGCTGGGCAGTGGACTGGTGGCAACGCTGGCCGTGCTCCTCGGCCTCGCGCTGACAGCGCCCGCGTCCGCGACGCCGGCGGGGACCGTCACCTTCGCGATCCCCTCCGAGCCCCCCACCGTCGACCCGGCCATCGAGGTCGCCGGCCCCGGATACCGTGTGCTGTTCCAGCTCTACGAGGGCCTGCTCGAGTACCGAGGGAACACGACCGAGCTCGCCCCGGCGCTCGCGCAGTCGTGGCGGGTCGCCCCCGATGGCACGTCGATCGAGCTCAAGCTGCGCCCGAACGTGAAGTTCCACGACGGATCGACGCTCGACGCCGAGACGGTGAAGGCGTCCATCGACCGTACCAAGGCCGTCAACCGCGGTGGCGCCTTCTTCCTGACGACCCTCAAGGAGGTCCAGGTCGTCGACCCCATGACCGTCCGCCTGTTGGCCACTCAGCCATCGGTCTCGCTGCTCTACGGGCTGCCCAAGGTGTTCATCACCGGGAAGGCGCACCTGGGCGACGCCGATCGCGGAGCGGCGTTCTTTGCGACGGGCGGCAACGGGACCGGCCCCTACCGCCTCACTCGGTGGGAGAAGGGCCAGCAGATCGTCCTCGATCACTTCCCGGACTACTGGCGCGGATGGTCCGGCAACCACGCCGCGCAGGTCATCCAGCGCGTGGTCCCGGCCGCGGGCACCCAGCAGCTCCTGCTCGAGCGCGGTGACGCGCACCTCGTGGTGCTCGCGTCGATCGGCATCACGCAGGACCCGAAGGAGCTGGCGGCGAAGCCGGGCGTGAAGATGGTGGAGACCTCGGCCTTCCGGGTGACGGTCATCTCCATGAACACGCAGAAGGGCCCGCTCAAGGACGTCCGCCTCCGCAAGGCCCTCCAGGCTGCCTTCGACTACGAGGGCATGGTGCAGGTGTACAAGGGGTACGCCGAGATCCCGAACAGCCCGATCCCCAAGGGTTTCACGGCGGCGTACGAGTCGAGCCTGCCGCCGTTCAAGCGGGACATGACCCTGGCGAAGCGGCTCCTCGCCGAGGCCGGCTACCAGGGCAAGCCTCTGACCCTCTCCTTCATTTACACCGAGACGGAGCCCCAGGCGCGTCTGGCCGGCCTCCTGATGCAGCAGTCGGTTCAGGAGCTGGGAATCACCATCAACCTCGAAGGGAAGCCCTTCGCCACGCTGGCGGCCCAGATCGCCAATCTCGAGAGCGCGCCAGACATCCAGGCGACCTTGACCATGACGCCGCGCTCGGCGGACCCCGGCGAGCTCCTGCGGACGCTCTATCTCGGCGCCAACGCCGGCAAGTCCTTCAACTACTCGTGGTACGCAAGCCCCGACGTGGACCGCCTCCTCGGCGAGGCGGACCGGACCTTCGACGACAGCAAACGCATGGCGCTCTACCGCGAGGTGGGGCGGAAGCTCATCGACGAGGCGCCCTCGATCTGGGCCGCGTACCCGAAGCTCATCGAGGTGATGCGTGACGACGTGCAGGGCTACACGTACAGCCCCCTGAACTACAGCGGGATCTTCTCCTTCTATCCGATCTCGCTGCGGCGCTAGGGACGGTTTGCCAGCCGGCGACGCTGGCCGGGCGGCGGGCAGGCGGTGTCGCTGACGACGTTCCTGGTCCGGCGCCTGGGCGGCGTGGCCCTGGTGATCCTGGGGATCACCCTGGTCACCTTCGTCACGCTCCATCTCTTTCCGGCCGACCCTGTCCGTCTGCTCGCGGGGCCGGGCGCGGACGAGGGGCAGATCCGCGCGATCCGCCAGGACCTCGGTCTCGACCGCCCGCTGCCCATCCAGTACGCGCGGTATCTCCGCGACCTCGTCCACGGCAACCTCGGCCGCTCGATCCAGACCGGACAGCCCGTCGTCGACGATCTCGCGAAGCGGCTCCCGGCGACCCTCGAGCTGGCCGTCGTCACGATGCTGGTCTACATTGGCCTGGCGGTCCCACTCGGCATCCTCGCCGCAGTGACGCGGGGGCGATGGCCCGACCTTCTCATCCGGCTCGTCGCCGTCGGGGGTCTGGCCATCCCGCCGTTCTGGCTGGGCTTTCTCCTCCAGCTCGTCCTGTACCGCGAGCTCGGCTGGCTCCAGCAGGCCGTCGGTCGCATCGCCCCGAGTCTCCCCCCGCCCCCGTTCGTCACCGGCTTCTACCTCGCGGACGCTCCGCTCGCCGGCGACTGGCCGGTCCTCCGGAGCGCGGTCATCCAGCTGATCATGCCGGTGGCCTGCCTCGTGCTGTCGCGCCTCGGCGTCGGCGTCAAGCTCACGCGGACGAGCATGCTGGAGGTGATCGGCTCCGATTACGTGCGCACGGCGCGGGCCAAGGGCCTCGCCGAGCGCGCGGTGCTCGCCCGGCACGCCCTGCGGAACGCGCTGATGCCGGTCGTCACCGCGTTCGGCGTCCAGCTCGGGTACCTCCTGGGCGGCACGCTCGTGGTGGAGGTCGTGTTCGGCTGGCCCGGGATCGGCCAGTACGCCATCGGGTCGATCACCGCGGTCGACTTTCCCGCGATCATGAGCGTCACCGTCGTGATCTCCGTGTTCTTCGTGCTGGCGAACCTCGTCGTCGACGTCCTGTACCTCTACCTCGACCCCCGGCTCCGGAGCGCGTGAGTGGCGCGGCCGGCGCGGCGCGCGCTGTGGGGCTGGGGCGGGGCGACGGGGCTCATCGTGGCGCTCGTCGCCCTCGCCCCGGCCCTCTCGCGCCACGACCCCAACCGGATGAACATCGCGCTCGCCCTCCGGCCGCCCTCGGCCGTCCACTGGTTCGGCACCGACGAGGCCGGGCGGGACGTCCTGAGCCGGGTGCTCCACGGGGGCCGCGAGTCGATCACGGCCGCTCTGGTGGTCATCCTGGCCGCGCTCGTCATCGGGATCGTGGTCGGCGCGCTGGCGGGCTGGTGGCGCGGGACGGTCGACGAGATCCTGATGCGGGCGACCGACCTCTTCTTCGCCTTCCCGCCCCTCGTGCTCGCGATGGCCATCGCGGCGGCGCTGGGGCCGAGCCTCACGAATGCCGTGATCGCGGCCATCGTGGTCTGGTGGCCGACGTACGCGCGGCTCGTCCGGGCGGAGGTCCTGCGCGTGCGCGAGAATCTCTACGTGGAAGCCGGGCGCGCCCTCGGGCTCTCCGACCGGCGCCTGGTGCTCCGCCACGTGCTGCCCCAGACGTGGGGCGTGCTGAACGCCCGGGCGACGGTGGACGTCGGCTACACGATCCTGTTCATCGCCACGCTGGGCTTCGTCGGCCTGGGCTCGAAGCCCCCGACGGCCGAGTGGGGCGCCATGATCGCCGGGGCGCGCACGTACTTTCTCGACTCCTGGTGGACGATGACCTTCCCGGGATTGGCCCTGTTCGTGACGGTGATCTGCCTGAGCCTGCTCGGTGATGCGATCAACGACATCGTCGGCCTGCGCGGCCGGAAGGTGTGACGAAAGGACGGAGACCAGCCATGGCGCGGATGCGTGCCGTCGACCCCTCGCCCCACCTGGCCCGGGTGGCCGAGGCCCTGGCGCGACCAGGACAGCCGCAGGCGCTGTTCGAAGCGCTCGACCGCGCGATGGCGGACACCCTCGGGCATCGCCTGTTCACCGTCCTGCGCTACCACCCGGACGCCCAGGAATCCGAGCGGCGCTACACGAGCCAGGGCGCCGCATACCCGATCGGCGGCCGGAAGCCAGTCCGGCCGACTCCATGGACTGCCCGCGTCTTCGGCGAGCGGCGGCCGTACAGTGCTCGATCGAGCGCACGCCTGCCTCCAGCGCGCGCCGCACGGCGGCGGCCGAGTAGGCGTGGGCCAGCACGTACGTCCCGGCGGCGCGCGCCTCCTCCACCGCCGCCCGCAGCTCCTCGACGCTGTACTGGGTCGTGTC
>JBKPAK010000099.1:0-16013 GCA_046726415.1 Candidatus Methylomirabilota bacterium | reverse complement strand
GGCGGCGTGCACCGTCATGGCGTTTCGAACGGCGGCATCGGTCACGATCTCGCGCGTGGGAATCCGTCGCGACTCGAGATGGGCAAGCGCGCGCGCCGAGCGGCGGGCCATGTCGAGCCAGACGGGCTGCCCCGACGGCGCGAGGGCGGAGTGGGGCAGTGAGAGTCCGAGCGCCTCGCCGATCACCTGCGAGGTGGCCGCTGTTCCCAGGAACTGACAGCCGCCTCCCGGCGAGCCGCAGGCGCGGCAGCCCAGCTCTTGCGCGCGCTCCAGAGTCAGCTCTCCGTGGGCAAAGCGCGCGCCGATCGACTGGACCTTGCCCGCGTCCTCGCCATCGCGGGGCGGGAGCGTCACGCCGCCTGGTACGAGCACGCACGGCAAATCGCGCATCGCCACCAGCGCCAGCATCATGGCGGGCAGGCCCTTGTCGCAGGTGGCGATGCCCAGCACGCCGCGGCGCGTGGGCAATGAGCGGATCAGGCGGCGAAACACGATGGCGGCGTCGTTGCGGTAGGCCAGGCTGTCCATCATCCCGGTCGTCCCCTGTGTCCGACCGTCGCATGGATCGCTGACGAACGCCGCGAACGGCAGGCACTCGAGCCGCACCAGCTCCTCGGCCGCGGCCTGCATCAGGAGTCCGACTTCCCAATGGCCGGTGTGATAGCCGAGGGCGACCGGACGTCCGTCGGCGCGCCGCACGCCGCCCTGGGTGCTGAGCAGGAGGAACTGCGGCCGCAGGAGTTCTCGCGGATCCCACCCCATGCCGGCGCTCTGGGTCAGTCCGAAGATGTCCCCGCTGGGGTGCTCGAGCAGCATCTCGGCCGTGAGGGGCAGACGACCGGACGGCCCGGAGCCCACCGTCTCGATCCGCCAGGTCTCAGGACTCGATTCGACGATGGTGTCGAAGGCGAGGGGCATGTCGCCAGTTTCCTTTCCGAGGTGCCGAGTCACCGCCACCTGCGATGCGGCGGGAGCGCTACCCGCGGGCCTCCCGGATCGCCTGCGCCACGAGGCGAGCACCCTCGTAGCAGCGCTCCGGTGGCTCGTAGCTGAAGGCGAGGCGGATGTTCTGCTCTCCGCCACCATTGGCGAAGAAGGCCGGGCCGGGGCTGTACTGAATGCGCGCTCTCACGGCCAGCTCCATCAGGCGCGCTGGGCTCGTCCCGGACGGCAGCGTGATCCAGATGAAGAAGCCGCCTTCGGGCCGACTGATCTGGACGTCGGTATCCTCGAGGATTTCCCAGAGTCCCCGCAGCATGGCATCGCGCTTGGCGCGGTAGACGTCCACCAGGGTGGCCACGTGCTCGGCCATGTGATCGCGCATGTAGTAGGTGGCCACCCGGGACATGTACGGGCTCACGCCGCCGCCGTAGAGGAACCTCTGTAGTATCGGGATCAGCGGGCGGGGCGCGCAAAGCCAGCCCAGGCGCACGCCGGCGCCGAGGATCTTCGAGAGCGTTCCCGCGCGGATCACGCGGGCACCCGTGTCGAGCGCGTACACCGGCGGTTGCACCTCGCCCTCGAACCGAAGCTCGTTGTAGGCGTCGTCCTCCAGGACGATCGTGTCGTAGCGGTGGGCCAGGTCGATCAGCTCGTGACGCCGGCGCCGGGAGAGGCAGGGACCGGCCGGATTCTGGAAGTTGACGATGGTGTAGATGAGCTTGCACTGGCGCCCCTCGCGGCGCAGGCGCTCGAGGTGGTCGCGGACTGCGTCCGTCACCATGCCCTCGGCGTCCACGGGAACACCCAGGACCTCGGGCCCGTGCCGGCGGATGGTGTGGAGCGTGCCCGAGAAGGTCGGCGCCTCGATGATGATTGGATCGCCCACGTCCACGAAGGCGCTGAAGGCCAGCGCGAGCGCATGCCCGGAGCCGTTCGATATCAAGATGTTCTCGGGGGTGACCTTCAGTCCCTCGAACAGCTCGTACTTGTGGCACACCAGTTCGCGCAAGGGGCGGTACCCCTGATACTCGCCGTACATAAGGGCGTCGGCGCCCTCGGCCTTCATCACGCGCGCGGTGGCGTCCACGAGGCCGTCATAGGGAAACGAGCTCGGATCCGGCTGACCGGCGCCGAAGTCGAACAGGGGATCGGCGACGGGACGCGTGGCGGCAGGGGGCGCGAGACGGGCGCGGATCGACAGCAGGTGCTCCACGGCGGCGCTGGCGTGTGCATTCATGGCCGACAGCATACGGAACGCGGCGGGCGATGTCACGCCTCCTGCCGAGGACTTGAGCGTGTGGGGCCTCGGCCGAGCGCCCGGCGGCGGCGGCGCCCCGGGAACGTTGACGGCGGCGATGGCATCGCGTACGGTCGGCGCATGAGCACACGAATTCGCTACTCGCGCTGGGACGGCACGCAGAAGATCGGGGACCTCGATGCCGACGATCTCCTCGATGCGATGTCCGAGGAGTTGATGGCCGACGGCGATCTCCGGAGCGCCCTCCGCCGGCTGTTCCAGCGTGGGCTGCAGGGATCCCAGGGTCCGCGGCTGCCCAGTCTCCGGGATCTGGTCGAGCGCGTCCGGCAGCGGCGGCAGCGCGAGCTGGACCGCTATGACCTCGGCTCTGCGCTCGACGACATCAAACAGCAGCTGGACAAGATTCGACAGACCGAGCGCGAGGGCATCGAGCGGCGTCTGACGGAAACTCGGGAGCGCGCGCAGCGGGGGGAGATCCCCCAAGAGGGCCTGCGTCAGCTGGAGGAGATGGCGGCTCAGCGGCGCGCGGCGCTCGACCAGCTCCCTCCCGATCCCGGCGGGCAGATCATGCAGCTCCAGAAGTACGAGTTCATGGATCCCGAAGCCTGGCGGCTTTTCCAGGAGCTGATGCAGTCGCTTCGACAGCAAATGCTGAAGCCGTTTCTCCAGGGGATGCAGCAGGCGCTGCAGGGCATGGGCCCTCAGGATCTCCAGCGGCTTCGCGAGATGCTCAAGGACCTCAACCGGATGCTTCAGGATCGAGCTGAGGGGCGGGAACCCAACTTCCGGGAGTTCAAGGACAAATGGGGGCAGTACTTCCCTGGGGTGGAGAGCCTCGACCAGCTTCTCGCCCACATGGCCCAGCAGATGGCCCAGATGCAGTCGCTGATGGAGAGCATGTCCGCCGACCAGCGCCAGCAGCTCCAGGAGATGATGCGGTCCCTGCTCGGCCGCGACGAACAGCTCGAGCGGCAGCTGGCCAAGCTTGCCGCCAACCTCGAAGAGCTCCTGCCCATGGACCAGCTCCGCCAGGCCTATGACTTCCGCGGAGAGGATCCCTTGACCCTTCGCGAGGCCATGCGCCTTATGGAGGAGCTGCAGCGCCTCGATGAGCTCGAGCGCCAGCTGCGGGGTGCCAAGAGCCCCGACGATCTGCAGAGAGTCGACCGCGCGGAGTTCGAGAAGCTCTTGGGTCCCGAGGCCACGCGGGACCTGGAAGACCTGCAGGACGTCACCCAAAAATTGGAGGAAGCGGGCTACCTCGAGCGCGAGGGAGACGAGGTGAAGCTCACCGCCAAGGCCATTCGCCGCATCGGTGACAAGGCCCTCCGGGACATCTTCGCCCGCCTCAAGCGAGACCGCATCGGCGGACACGCCGTGTCTCAGCGCGGAGCCGGCGGCGATCAGGCCGACGAGACCAAGGCGTACGAATTCGGCGACCCCTTTCTCCTCGATCTCAAGGAAACCGTGATGAACGCCGTGGAACGGGCGGGGACGGGCACTCCGGTGCACCTGGCCCCCGGCGACTTCGAGGTCTTCCGCACCGAGCTTCGCACCCAGGCGGCCACCGCCGTCATGCTCGACCTGAGCCGCTCGATGCTCAACAACGGTTACTTTGGACCCGCCAAGAAGGTGGCCATGGCCCTCAGCGCGCTGATTCGCAGTCAGTTTCCGCGCGACAGCCTCTACCTGATCGGCTTCTCGATGTATGCCAAGGAATACAAACCGGCCCAGATCCCGCGGCTCTCCTGGAGCGACTGCGATTACGGGACCAACATGCACGCCGGCTTCGCCCTCGCCCGGCGCCTGCTCGGGCGTCACGCCGGCGGCACCAAGCAGATCCTCATGGTCACCGATGGCGAGCCCACCGCCCACCTCACGCGCAGTGGCCACGCCGACTTCAACTATCCGCCCACCCGCGAGACGATTCAGGAAACGCTGCGCGAGGTCCGCCGGTGCACGCGGGACCACATCACCATCAACACCTTCATGCTCGAGCGCAGCTCCTGGCTCACCGCATTCGTCGAGGAGATGGCGCGCATCAATCACGGCCGGGCGTTTTTCTCGACCCCCGACCGCCTCGGAGAGTACCTGCTCGTCGACTACGTCCGCTCCAAGCGCACGCGCGTCTCGTAGGAGCATGTCGGAGTACCGAGGAACGTCCCGGGCTCCCCGGGTCGCCACGAGCGCCGGGGGTATCGAGAGATCCCCCGGCTTCGCCGAGGCGGCTCCCCATGTTCTCGGATGAAGCTGGTCACCGTCGGCGGAGGGCCGGCCGGGCTATACCTGGCCATCCTTATCAAGAAAGCCGATCCCGGCCACGATGTCACGGTCCTCGAGCGCAATCGCGCCGACGATACCTTCGGTTTCGGGGTGGTGTTCTCGGACGCCACCCTGGGTCACTTCGCGGATGCCGACGGCGAAACCTACCGGGACATGACGGCAAGCTTCGCCCACTGGGACAGCATCGACATCCACTACCAGGGGCAGGTGCTCACCTCGACCGGCCACGGGTTCGCTGGACTGTCGCGCCAAGCGCTGCTCGATATTCTCCGGCGGCGCGGCGAGGCCCTGGGCGTACATTTCCAGTTTCAGACCGAGGTGGACGACCTGGGACCGTTCGCCGACGCCGATCTGATCGTGGCCGCCGACGGCGTCAACAGCGCGGTGCGCACGCGCTACGCCCGGCACTTCGGGCCAAGCCTCGACTGGCGTCCGAGTCGATTCGTCTGGCTGGGCACCACGTTTCCCTATCGGGCCTTCACGTTTCTCTTCAAGGAAAACGAGCACGGGCTCTGGCGCGTCCACGCCTACCGCTACCAGGAAGGCGCCTCGACGTTCATCCTCGAGTCGACCGAGACCACCTGGCGGCGGGCGGGGTTGGACCGAGCCACGGAGGACGACACCGTCGCCTACGCCGAGCGACTCTTCGCCCAGGAGCTGGCCGGCCATCGCATCCTCAACAACCGCTCCCTGTGGCGAAGCTTCCCCACCGTGCGGAACGCGCGCTGGCACTGGCAGAACCTCGTCCTCGTGGGCGACGCCGCTCACACCGCCCACTTCTCCATCGGGTCGGGCACCAAGCTGGCCATGGAGGACGCGATCGCGCTGAGCCGGGCGCTCAGATGGCACCGCGACGTGCAGACGGCGCTGCAGGCGTACGAGGCGGAGCGGCGGCCCGAGGTGGAGAGCCTTCAGCGGGCGGCCGAGGTGAGCCTGCGCTGGTTCGAGGAGACCGAGCGATACGACGGGCGCCTAGAACCGATCCAATTCGCGTTCAGCCTTCTCACGCGCAGCCTGCGCGTCACCCACGAGAACTTCAAGCAGCGCGACCCCAAGCTCGTGGAGACGGTGAATCGATGGTTCGCCGAGCAGGCTTCCCTCCAGAGCGGCCGGCAGATCCCCCTGCCCACTCCGCCGCCCATGTTCACGCCATTCCGGCTGCGCTCGCTGGTGCTGGTCAACCGCATCGTGGTCTCGCCCATGTGTCAGTACTCCGCGGAGGATGGCACACCGGGGGAGTGGCATCTCGTTCACCTGGGCAGCCGCGCCGTGGGTGGAGCCGGTCTGGTCATGGCCGAAATGACCGACGTCAGCCGAGACGGACGCATCAGTCCCGGCTGTACTGGGATGTACAAGCCGGAGCACGTGGTGGCCTGGCGGCGCATCGTCGACTTCGTTCACGCGTACACCGCCGCAAAGATCGGCCTCCAGCTCGGCCACGCCGGGCGCAAGGGCTCGACCCGGCGGCCCTGGGAAGGCGATGATGACGAGCCGCTGATATCGGGGAACTGGCCGCTCATCGCGGCCTCGCCGATCGCCTACCGGTCTGGGAGCCAGGTGCCGAAAGCCATGGACCGCGCCGACATGGATCGCGTTCGTGAGGATTTCGCGCGCGCCACGGCGATGGCGAAGGAGGCCGGCTTCGATCTTATCGAGCTGCACTTTGCCCATGGATACCTGCTCGCCAGCTTCATCTCGCCGCTCACCAACGCGCGGACCGACGACTGCGGCGGCTCGCTGGCCAACCGGATGCGCTATCCGCTCGAGATCTTCGACGCCGTGCGCTGCGTGTGGCCCGCCGAAAAGCCGATATCCGTGCGAATCTCGGCCAGCGACTGGGCGGGCGGTGGGACCACGGGCGAGGAGGCCGTCCAGACCGCCGCCATGCTGAAGGCACACGGCTGCGACATCATCGATGTCTCAGCGGGTCAGACGGTGCCCTACGCCCAGCCCGCCTATGGGCGGCTGTACCAGACCCCATTTAGCGAGCGCATCCGACTCGAAGCGGGCATTCCGACCATGACGGTGGGAAACCTCGCCTCGTACGCCGACGTCAACAGCATCCTCGCCGCTGGGCGGGCCGATCTCTGCGTGCTGGCCCGCGGGCATCTCTATGACCCGTACTGGACGCGACACGCCGCCTATGAGCAGGATTACGATCTGCCGTGGCCTGAGCCGTATCGACCGGTGCGGAGTTTTACCCCTCGCCCAGGCTGATGCCCATTGCGTCATGGCGACCTCGCCGGCTCGGCAGCGCTGCCGTCGATGGCGATCGCCTCGCCGTTGATCGAGTCCGCGTCGAGCAGCTTCAGGGCGGCCGCGGCAACTTCCCCGGGCTGGATGAGGCGGCCCCCGGGGTTGCGTTCCGCCAGAACGGCAACGGCCTCCTCGAACGAGCGCCCGGTCTTGGCCGCGATGGTGCGCGCGCTGTTCCAGACGATATCGGTGGCCACGAAGCCGGGGCAAAGGGCGTTGACCGTGACGCCTCGGCCGCTCACCTCGGCGGCGAGGGCGCGCGTGAGTCCGACGAGGGCGTGCTTCGACGCGGCGTATGCGGCGACGTAGGCGGCGCCGTGGAGACCGACCAACGAGGCCACGTTGATCACGCGCCCCCAGCCCCGGTCCAGCATGCCGGGAAGCACCTCGCGAGCCAGGAAGAAGGGCGCCGTGGCATTGAGCCGGAGGTGGCGGTCCCACAGCTGGGCATCCGTCCGCGCGAAGGGCGCCGATTCGGCGATGCCCGCATTGTTGACGAGGATGTCAATGGTGCCCAGCTCGGCCGCGATGCCGCGGGCGGCCTGCGGGATCGCGGTGAGATCAGTGACGTCGAGGGTGACCGCCAGGGCGCGGACGCCGAGACGCCGCGCTTGGTCAGCCGCCCCGTCCAAGACGGCTGATCGTCGCCCGACGAGCGCCACATTCACACCCGCGCCGGCGAACGCCATGGCGATGGCGTGCCCGATACCGCGACCACCACCGGTGATGAGAGCGACGCGCGTCGATAGATGCCGCGGCGATCGGTCGCCGCTCCTATCGGCTGACCCGCATCCGGCGTCCTTCGGACTGCCCTGGCTCGAAACGCTCCGGCGATCAGCCTGGCGGTCCATGGTGACGAAAGGCCGTCCGACGATTCACGGGCTCTGCATGCAAAAGAGAAAGAACATCGGCCGGGCGTTCGGATCCTGTCCGGGCGATCCAGACTCGGCGGGGGCAAGACAACGGACGTCCGGAGCTCGCGTCGCCCGCGGAAACGGATCCGCCGTCGCGCCACTGCATCCGGCGGCGGCCAGGGCGACGACGACCAAGGCGGTGAGACCGCGGCGATTGGTCATCGCGTTCGGTGGATCATGGCCCCCCATGGTAGCGCGGAACCGACGGTATAATGCGCGCCCATGACTCGTGGCTTCGTCAGGTGTTCGCTGAGTGAGGCCGTGGGTCACCTCGCGCCGGGTATGCGCGTGCTGTTCCCACCCGGCTGTGGAGAACCAGCCGCGCTCGTCGGCGAAGTGTGTCGGCAGGCGGAGCGCCTGACCGGGCTCACCTTGATGGGCGGCATTCACCTGGGCAACTATCCATTTGTGCGCCCCGAGCACGCGACGCTTCGGTATGTCACCTGGCACATGTCGCCGCGGCTGGAGGAGGCCCGCCGTCAGGGCCGGGTCGAGTTCGCGCCCTTGCGCTATTTCGAGCTCATCGCGCAGTTCGGTCGGGCCGGATACTGGGCTCCCGACTGCGTGTTCGTCCACACCTCGACGCCCGACGCCGGAGGCTATGTGAGCTTAGGCGTCTCCACGGGGATCGCCCTTCCGGCCGCACGCGAGGCGCCGCTCGTCGTCGCTCAGGTCAATCCGAATATGCCGCGCACGCGGGGCAACGCCTTTCTGCACCGGAGCCAGATCGACGCCTGGGTGGAGGTGGACGAGCCGCTGATCCCGTATCCGGCATCGCCCGTGGGCGACGTCGAGCGGGCCATCGCACGCCACGTGGCCGGCCTGGTTCCCGACGGAGCCACCGTACAGGTGGGCGTTGGGGCCATCCCCCAAGCCGTGCTGGAGGCTCTCATCGATCATCGCGACCTGGCCATCCACTCACTTCTCGTCGATCCGGTGCTGCCCCTCCTCGAGCGCGGGGTGGTCACCGGCGCGCGCAAGCCGTTCCACCGGGGCCGCATGGACATCGCCGAAGCGATGGGCACCCGTCGGCTCTTCGAGTTCGTCCACGACAATCCCACAGTGAACATGGATTCCTCGGCCTTCGTCCACGACCCAGACATCGTCGCCCAGCTCGACCGCTTCGTGTCCATCAACTCCGCGCTGGAGATCGATCTGACCGGCCAGGTCAACGCCGAAAGCCTCGGGCCGCGTCAGGTGGCGGGCATCGGTGGCCAATTCGATTTCGTCCTCGGAGCCTCGCGCTCGCGCGACGGGGCGAGCATCATCGCCCTGCCTTCGACCGGGCGAGAGGGGACGGTGTCTCGGATCGTGCCGCAACTGGCGCGGGGATCGGCGGTGACCACCCCGCGCTTCGTCGTTGACGCGGTGGTGACGGAATACGGGGCGGCTCGGCTGCGGGGACGGGGGACGAGCGAGCGGGCAGCTGCCCTGCTCGCCGTCGCCCACCCCGCGTTCCGCGACGAGCTCGAGCGAAGCCTGGCCGCGTCGGTTCGGGAAGAGATGGGGCGGAGCCTTACTGCTTAGCCGCGTCGATCTGCTCGAAGATCTCCTCGTCGGTCGGGAAGCGATACGTCGTCTGATTCGAGTAGACACTCTTCCCGTCGATGAACACCTCGAAGATTCCGCCCGCTCCCATGCGAAGGGTGGCGGTGATGCCGTAGCGACTCTTGATGGCGGCCTGCAAACTGGAGGCCTGTGGGAGGTAGTTTCACTCGGCGCAGTACAGGATCTCGATGTCCATGGCTTCCCCCTGGGAATGTCCCGCGTATCCTACCATGCACGCTTACGATGGCGCGAGGAGGAGGCGGGATTCATGGGGCACGCGAAGCCAGTCCTCATCGATACTGACCCAGGGGTGGACGACGCGCTGGCGCTCTTGCTGGCCTGGGGATCGCCCGAGATTACCGTGCAAGCTCTCACCGCGGTCGCCGGCAATGTTCCCCTCGATGCGGCGACGATCAACGCGCAGCGGCTCGTCAGCCTCTGCCGACCCACGCCGATTCCCACCGTGGCCGCGGGGGCCGCGTACCCGCTCTCGCGCGCGCTGGTGACCGCCACGCACTACCACGGTGACGATGGCCTCGGCGATGTGCCGGGCTGGCCAGCGCCCGCCGCGCGCCTCGCCCCGGCCAGCGCGACTGACGTCATCGCAGAGGCGGCGCGCCGGCTCGGCGCGCGCCTCACGATCGTCGCCCTTGGCCCGCTCACCAATCTCGCACTCGCTCTCGGCCGCGATGCCGAGGCGTTGCGAACCGTCGGCCGGGTCGTTGTCATGGGCGGGGCGGTGGACGTCCCCGGCAACGTCACGCCGGCGGCGGAATTCAACATCCACGTCGACCCCGAGGCCGCTGCCCGGGTGCTCGCCGCGGGGCTGCCTATCGACGTGGTCCCGCTCGATGCGACGCGTCAGGTCGTTCTCTCCCACGCTCGTCTGGAGGACGTCCTGCGCGCTCTCCCCCAGAATCTCGCCGACCGGATTGCGGCCTTCACAGCCCGCTCCTTTGCGGCGCACGTCGGGCGAGGTGAGGCGGGGATGATCCTCCACGATCCGCTCGCCGTGGGGGCCGTCGTCGGCGAATTCGTCGAGTGGGAGGCCGTGCGCCTGACCATCGGGCCAGACGGGCAAACGCGGAGGGCCGCCGGTCCGGCCAACTGCCGCATCGCCGTGCGCGTCCGGGCCGAGGCCTTTCTGGAGGTATTCCTCGCGCGCCTCGGGGCTTGTATGGTGCGCTAGGAGTCTTTCCGAGACTCGTACGGTGCGCTAGGAGTCTTTCCGAGAATCGAGGGACGCCTGGGTCCCCGGCATGCGGCGAGCGCGGGGGGCTCAGGGGGATATTGCGCGGCCCCATCGTCACCCTATTGCGGCTCGCTCGCCGACGATACGTCGGCGGGTCGAGCCGGCGCCTCCAAGGCCGCCGCGCGCGCCCTCAGCGCTCGGACCCGCTGGATCGCCGCCGCCACCTGCTTGGCGTCGAGCCGTCGATCGCTGAGCGCGGCGCGGAGCGCCCCGAGGGCCTTGGCCGCGGCCGAATGCCCATCGGCCAGGCGATCCTCACCAATCAGCAACATGTCGAGGTCGGCCCGCAGCGCCATCACGACGGCGTCGACCAGCCCCCACTGCTTCTCGATGGCTCCCATCCGGAGATCGTCGCTCACCACCACGCCCTGGAAGCGCAATTCCGTGCGCAGGAGGCCCCGGATCGTCGAGCGGGAGAGGGTGGCCGGGTAGCGGGGATCCAGGCGGCGGTTGAAGACGTGCGCGGTCATGACGCTGTCGGCACGTCCCTCGGCGATCAGCGTGCGATACGGCAGCATCTCCACATCGCGGCTGGCGGTGTCGGTGACATCGACGAAGCCCAGGTGCGAGTCGGCAAAGCTCGAGCCGTGGCCGGGAAAGTGCTTGAGCGCGGTGAGGACCCCCTCGGCGTGCATGCCCCGGATATAGGCGCGCGCGTGGTCGGTCACCAGCACGGGGCCGGCTCCGAAGCTCCGCGCTGGCCGGACGATGACCGGGTTGGCCGGATTGTAACCGACGTCGACCACCGGGGCGAGATTCCAGCCGATGCCCGCCTCGCGGAGCATGCGGCCGATGCGGCGCGCCTCCAGCTCGGTCATGGCGAGATCGTTGTCGCTGCCGAGGTCTTGGTGCGAGAGGGTGGGTGTGTAGCCGGCGTTCGGGCCCAGGCGCATGACCTGACCCCCCTCGGCGTCGGTGGCGACGAGCAGAGCGCGGCCGCTACAGGCGCGACTCGCGTCCCGAGCATCGCGCGTCAGACGAGCCACCTGCTCGGCGTCGGCGATGTTCCGCGCGAACAGGATGATGCCCCCGACCCGCATCACACACAACAGCTCTTCCAGCTCTCGGTTGCCAGAGACCTCGGTGCCCGAGAACCCGACGAGGAGAAGCGAGCCGAGATCGAGCTCGGGCATCGATTTCGAGTTCCGGGACCCGGAAAACGCGGTCTGACTGGCGGCGGCCAGCAGCACTGCGGCGAGGGCCATGGCCCGACGCGCCTTGCCGCTCGCACGACTCACGAGCAGTCAGCGGCGCGCAGCATCCACCAGGCGATGGACGCGGGACGGGTCGACCGGGTTGCCGATGCGCCCATCCCGCTTGATCCAGGTCCCCACGATGACGCCATCCGCGACGCTCAGCAGTTCGGCCACGGACTCCGCGGTGACGCCACTGCCCACCAGGAGCGGTGTGTCCGGTCTGGCATCCCGCACGCGCTTGACGTCCGACAGGACCGCTGCCTCACCGCTCGACTGTCCGGTCACGATCAGGGCATCGGCGAGCCCGCGATCCACGAGGTCCCGGGCCTCGTGCTCCAGATCGACGGCGGCGAGCGGCGCCGCGTGCTTGGTTCGCACGTCGGCGAAGAGCGCCACCTCGGCGCCTAGCAGGCGACGCTCGCGCAGAGTACCGTACGCATCGCCCTGGAGGAGTCCCTGGTCGGCGACGACGGCGCCTGCATGAACGTTGACGCGAATGAAGGTGGCCCCGGTGGCGCAGGCGACCGCGAGGGCAGAGCGAGCGTCGTTCCGGAGCACGTTGATGCCCAGCGGCGTGGCCGGATAGGCTGCGTGCAGGGCGGCGGCGACCACACTGAGCGCCGCGACCGTGGATGCCTCCGCGCGACCCGGAGCAAAGGGCGCATCGCCCAAATTTTCCACGAGGAGGGCATCGATGCCGCCCTCGACGAGGGCGCGGGCATCGGCAAGAGCGTGCTCGGCAACTCGCTCCATGGAGCCGCCCCAGCGCGAGCTCCCGGGCAACGGCGCCAGGTGCACCATGCCGATCAGCGTCCGCGAGACTCGCATGGGCTCACGCGAATTGTAACACTCACGCCTTGACGGGGACGGTATAGTGAGCCCGGCCAATGACGACGGGTGGCGTCTTCGCCGTCATGCGGAAGCGCAGTTGGCTCGTGGCCGCCCTCCTCGCGCTGCCCTATGTGACGCTGGCCGCACCTCGGAAGCCCGAACCGGTGCCGCCGAACCAATGGGAGTTCGTGCCCGGCGTGCGCGTCGGCGCGATCACCGCGCGCACCAGCGAGAGCGATCTCGCGAGAATCTTCGGCGGGGAGCACGTCGAGCGCCGTCCGCTGCCTGCGCCGGACGGCGGCTGGCGCCTGGGCACCGTCGTCCTCGGCAAGACCCATGACGCCCTGGAGATCTTGTGGCGTGACCCGAACTTTACGACACCGGAGCGCATCATCATCGGGGGCGGCAAGACGCGCTGGCGGAGCGCTGACGGCATCACCATCGGCACGACCCTGCAGGATTTGGCCAAGCTCAACGGCCGTCCCTTTCAGCTGCGCGGCTTCGGCAGAGAGGGGGGCGGCATGGTCGTGTCCTGGGAGGGTGGGCGATTGGGCGGCGACTATCGGCTCGGCGAGACCGTGCTCGTACGCCTGGGCCCTGACCAGGACTTCGGCGAGCTGACCGACGGCGAGCGCCGCCAGATCCTGGGATCGGGTACCGTGTCTTCGGCCACACCCTCACTGGCCAAGCTCGGCGTCAGGGTGTGGGAGATTGTGGTGCTCTTTCGCTGACGCGAGGGCGGTCGCTGGGGTTCAGGGGCTCGGTGGCGGGGGGGGAGCCGTCGGTGGGGGCGGAGCCATCGGGGGGACTGTGGCCCCGGGGGGGACTAGAATATTCGGTTGCCGCGGCGCCTTCTTGATCGCATCGTCTAGGCTCGGCGACGCGCGCCGTAGCTCGTCGGTGATCCTGGCGGCGTCCATCGCCGTGCCCACCACCCGTGGGGTGATGAGGATCAGCAGCTCCGTCTTTTGGAGAGTGTCACTCTTGAAGCCGAACATGTAGCCGAGGATCGGGATGTCCTTCAGCCACGGGATACCGCGGTTCACGGTGACGCGCCGATCCCGGATCAGGCCTCCTAGGACCAGCGTCTGGGCGTTGAGCAGCACCACCGATGATTCTGCTTCCCGCTTGATGATCGACAGCGAATTGGTGGGCGGGACCTGCTCGCCGACGTCGTTGACCTCCTGCTTCACGTCGAGGGCCACCGTGCCCCGCTCGCCGATGCGCGGGGTGACGGTGAGGACCACGCCCGTGTCGCGGTATTCCACCGACTGCGTGCCCACGATGGCCGCCTGACCCGCCGTCGTCCCAGTGCCGAAGGGAATCTGCTGGCTCGTGACGATGGGAATGGACGTGGAGACGTTGATGACCGCCTTCTTGTTCTCCGACGTGAGGATGTGAGGATTCGAGATGACGTTGATGCGGTTGTCGGCGGCCAGCGCGGTGATCATGGCGAAGAACTGGTCGGCCGAGAAGGCAATCGCGGTGAGTCCCCCGGCCGGCAGGACGAGCGAGGTTAGGTTCCTCATGGCGTCCCCGGCCGTCCCGCCATCCGGGCGGCCGGGACGGGGGAAGATCGGGTCGGGAACATTCAAGAACGGCCCGGTGCCGATGCTCTGCGACGCGATGGTGAACTTGCCGGTGCGGATCGCCCAGTCCATGCCCAGGCGCATGTCGTCGCTCAGGGTCACCTCGGTCACCATTACCTCGATGAGGACCTGGCGAGGCATCCGGTCCAGCTGCTTGATGGTGTCCTGGATCTCGTCCCATGCGCGCGGGTAGGTGGTGACGATGACGGAGTTCGTCGTCTCGTCCGACACGAAGCGGACCTGACCTTCGAGCACCCCGGCCTCGGCCACCATCCCGGTACCCACGACCGGGGGACCGCTGGGGGCGGTGGGCGCGGGACCCGATGGAGAGAGACGCGATCCCCCGGGCGTGAAGGGACTCGACGGCCCGCCGGGCGTCGGCCCGAACGGCGACGTCGACGTGGGTTGCGTGGTCGAGGTCGTCGTCGTCGACGTCTGGGGAGCGCCGTAGATTGAATTCAGGGTGGTGGCCAGATCCCGCGACTTCGCGTTCTCGGCGTAGTAAATGAAGACCCGACGGCCGCTGTAGATGTTCTGATCGAGCTGCTCGATGAGCCGCTTAATGGCATCGGCATCGCGCTTGCGCGCGTGGATCACCAGAGAGTTCGAGCGCCGTTCGGCGATGATGAATGGCGCCCGCTCCGCGCCTGTCGCTTCAGCCGTGGCGGGTCCGGGCGGCCGGGGCGGCGCGGGCGCGCCCGGTGCCGGAGGAGGAGCGGCCGGGACGGCGGCCCCGGGCGCTCCAGGCACTCCGGGAGCTCCGCCCGGCCGAACGCGCCCGCTCTGATAGAGCTGGTTCAGAATGGTGGCCAGGTCGTTGGCGTCTGCGAAGCGTATGGGAATGATCTGCAGCTCCTCGAGAGCGACTTCGACGTCGATCAACCGGACGACCTCGAGCAGCCGCCTGATGTTGGCGGCGGTGTCGGTGATGATCAGCACGTTGGTCTCGCGGTGGGCGGCCAGCGAGCCTCGCGCGGAGATCATGGGGCGCAGGAGGGTGGTGAGATCGACGGCCGACCCATAGCGCACGGAAACAATCTGCGTGATGACCTCGTCGTCGGCGCGGCTCGCATCGCTGGTCGGGCCCACGATAGTAGGCACCGCCCGCTCGCGCGCGCCCTCGATGCGCATGATCTTGTAGAGGTTCCCGGCCTTGATGGCCGTGAAGCCGTGGACTTCCAGGATCGCCAGGAGAACGCCGAACACCTCTTCCTGCGGGATTCTTCCGGCAGTCTGTACCGTGACCTTGCCGCGAACGTCCGGGGCCAGCACGTAGTTAAACCCGACGATCTCACTGGCCGCCTGGATCACCGTCTCGATGTCGGCGTTGTCGAAATTGAGGACGATATTCCTCCCGCTTTTGGCCGGCGCCGCGGGGGGCTTCGGGGGCGGAGGCACCGCCGGCGGGGGCGGAGGCGGCTCGTCTTGGGGCGCCGCGTCAGCGGGCCGTGGGCCGATCGATGCGGGGGGCGGCGCCGTCGGGGGCGCGAGGGCTTGGGGCTTTGGCGTGGGCGCGGCAGGCTCGACCGACACCGACACGGAGGTGGGCGGCGGTTCCATTGGCTTGGGTCGGGATGTCGCGCAACCCGCCAGTAAGTTCGCCACGATGAGGATGGCGAGGCTGGACCGCAGGCTACTGCTGAGGCGCATTGCCCTGCGGCGCCGTCGGAAGGCGGCGAAGGAGATTCGGCGGAAGCTGGCGCCGCGACGCCGGGGGAGTCTCGGCGGTCGGCGGCGTGCCCGGCGCGGCCGGGGGCGGCCCGCCCGGAGGTGTGCGCGGGGCGCCGCCTTCGGCGGTGCCCGGTGGCGCGGAAGCCGCGGGAGCCCCAGGAGCCGGCGCCGGTGGCCGCGGTCTCGAAGGATCATGAAGGCGGACGTCCAGGTTGCCATCTGTCTCTTATACACATCTCCGAGCCCACGAGACTGCCGGTCAGATCTCGTATG
>JBKPAK010000098.1:0-12078 GCA_046726415.1 Candidatus Methylomirabilota bacterium | reverse complement strand
GGTTCGCCAGCTGGGCGAGCAGCGGATGGTTTTCGTTGCCGGGCTTCCCGGGACCGGCAAGAGTCTCCTCATCCACCAGCTGGCCCATCTGGCGAGCGGCGCGGGCCGACGCATTCACCTCCTCCAGTGGGATGTGGCGCGTCCGGTGCTCGAGGCGAGTCCGGCCGGCCGACGTTACCCGCTGGTTGACGGCGTCACTCATGTGGTCATCCGAAAGGCGGCCGGCCTGTGGGTGCGCCGCGCGCTGATCGGATGGAGTGAGCGCCATCCGGAACCCGAACACCTGGTCATTGGCGAGACGCCTTTTGTCGGAAGCCGCTTCGTAGAGCTGGCGCGCCGCATCGATGATCGGGCCGAGGGCATTCTGGCCGGCCCGCGGTGCCGATTTGCCATCGCGGCGCCCTCGCGCGAGGTGCGGCGGTTCCTCGAGTCCGAGCGCGCGCGCCGGACCGCGAGCCCTCGGCATCCCCGCGAGCGCGAGGATGCGCCCCCTCACGTGCTGCGCGACCTCTCGGATAACCTCGCGGAGGTTGCTCGTCAACTCGGAGTGACCGAGCCCGGGGCCGAGCCGACCGGAGCGGGCTCAGGATCGAAGGGGGTCGCTGGTGCCGGACCGGTGCCGTACGATCCTGACGTCTACGCGCGCGTCTACCAGGCGGTCCTGCGCCACCGCCACACCGACGTCGTCGTCCTCGACGTGATCCTTCCGACCGAGGCGTTCTCGGTTTACGACTTCGCGGTCGCCCTGCCCGATCTGGTTCCCACCGAGTCTGAAGCCGAAGAGTTCATCCGCGAGGTCGAGCGCCGCTATCCCGACCTGCGCGCTCTCGAGCGCGAGGTGGCCCGCTGGTGGGAGGTGTGAGGGCCGGGCCGGCGGGCAAAGAGGAGCGGGATTCGGGTTGGAAGGAGTAGGCTTAACCGCATGCAGGCGCTCAGCGGATTCCATCGCGTCGTCCAACGGTGGTTCGCCGATCGCTTCCCGGCCGGGCCCACGCCGTCGCAGGCCGAAGGCTGGCCGCTCATCGCGGCGGGGCGCGATGTTCTGATCGCGGCGCCCACCGGGTCGGGCAAGACGCTGGCGTCCTTTCTCGTCTGCATCGACCGGCTGCTCCGGACCGACGGGGACCTGCCCGAGGGCGTAGACGTCGTGTACGTGTCTCCTCTCAAGGCGCTGGCGCGCGACATCCACCAGAATCTCGAGACCCCGCTGGCCGAGATCCGCGCCCTGGCCGGCGAGCAGGGAATCGCCATTCCCGACCTCCGCGTCCAGGTGCGCACGGGCGACACCACGCCCAGCGCTCGCGCGGCCATGACTCGACGAGCCCCCCACATCCTGGTGACCACGCCGGAGTCGCTGTACCTGCTGGTCACCGCGCAGAAGAGCCGGGAACAACTCCGCCGAGTCCGGACCGTCATCGTCGACGAGATCCACGCGGTCGCGCGGGACAAGCGCGGTTCCCATCTGAGCTTGACCCTGGAGCGGTTGGACGCGCTGGGCGAGACGCGGCCGCAGCGCATCGGGCTTTCGGCGACGCAGCGCCCCGTCGCGACGATCGCGCGGCTCCTGGTCGGCGGCGGTCCTCAACGCAGTACACCGGACGGAGCGGCCGACTGTGCCGTCGTGGACCTCGGGCATCGGCGCCCCCTCGACCTCGCCATCGAACTGCCGGACAGCGAGCTCCAGGCGGTGATGTCGCGCGAGCAGTGGGGCGAGATCTTGGACCGTATCGCGTACCACGTCGACGCCCACCGGACCACGCTGGTCTTCGTGAACACCCGGCGCCTGGCCGAGCGCATCGCGCATCTGCTCGGCGAGCGCCTCGGGCCCGATCGCGTGGCTGCGCACCACGGCAGCCTGTCCCGCGACCGGCGTTTTCGCCTGGAGGAGCGGCTTCGCGCGGGCGATCTGAAGGCGCTGGTCGCCACCGCCTCGCTCGAGCTCGGCATTGACATCGGGCCAGTCGAGCTCGTCTGTCAGATCGGCTCGCCGCGCAGCCTGAGCACGTTCCTCCAGCGTGTCGGGCGATCGGGCCACGCGCGCGCGGCCACCCCCAAGGGACGCCTCTATCCGACGACGCGCGACGAGCTGGTCGAGAGTGCGGCGCTGCTGCGCGGGGTGCGGGCAGGGAAGCTCGATGCGGTCGTGCCTCCGGTGGCGCCGCTCGACATCCTGGCTCAGCAGATCGTCGCGGCGGCAGCCGCGGAGCCATGGCGCGAGGACGATCTGTACGCGCTGGTCAGGCGGGCCGCCCCGTACGCTGCCCTCTCGCGTCGAGACTTCGACGCCATCGTGGAGATGCTCTCTGAGGGGATCCAGACGGGGCGGGGGCGCCGGGGCGCGTATCTGCATCGCGATCGGGTGAACGGCGCTTTTCGTGGCCGGCGGGCCGCGCGTCTCGCCGCCCTGACGTCAGGCGGCGCCATCCCCGAGACCGCCGACTACAAGGTCGTGGCGGATCCCGACGATATGGTCGTCGGCACGGTCAACGAGGACTGGGCCATCGAGAGTCTGGCCGGCGACATCTTCCTGCTGGGGAGCACATCGTGGCGGATTCGCCGGGTCGAGGCGGGCATCGTCCGCGTGATCGACGCCGCGGGGGCACCGCCGTCCGTACCCTTCTGGCTCGGGGAGGCGCCCGCGCGGACCGCCGAGCTGTCGGCCGAAGTCTCGGAGCTTCGAGAGCGGGTGGGGGCCTTGCTCGCTGCTGGAGATGCCACCGGGGCGATCGCCTGGCTCGAACGCGAGGCGGGCATCTCGCGGGAGGTCGCCCAGGAGATCACGCGCTATTTGGCCGCCGGCCTGGCGGCGCTGGGGGTCTTGCCCACGCAGCGCGACGTGGTCTTCGAGCGCTTCTTCGACGAGACGGGCGGCATGCAGCTCGTCGTTCACGCGCCATTCGGCGCCCGCGTGAACCGGGCGCTCGGCCTGGCGCTCCGCAAGCGGTTCTGTCGAACCTTCGACTTCGAGCTGCAGGCGGCGGCGGACGACGACGCGGTGGTGCTCTCGCTGGGGCTCTCGCAGAGCTTGCCGCTGAGCGAGGTCGCGCGCTTCTTGTCAGCACGGACCGCGCACGAGACGCTGGCGCAGGCGCTGCTGGCCTCGCCCATGTTCCAGGTGCGTTGGCGCTGGAACCTCGGTCGGGCGCTTACGGTGCTGCGACAGCGCGGCGGCAAGCGCAACCCGCCGCCCATCCAGCGCATGGAGGCCGACGATCTCATGGCCGCGGTGTTCCCCGGCCTCGCCGCCTGCCAGGACAACGCGCCGCCGGGCCCGGTTGAGATCCCGGATCATCCCCTGGTTCGCCAGACCCTGCACGACTGCCTGCACGAGGCCACGGACGTCGACGGGCTGGTGGCGCTCCTCGAGCGCGTCGAATCGGGCGCGATCCGCACGCACTTTCGCGAGTCGCCCGAGCCCTCGCCTCTGTCCCACGAGATCCTAAATGGCCGGCCCTACACCTACCTCGACGATGCGCCGCTCGAGGAGCGTCGCACCCGGGCGGTGACCTTGCGCCGCGGCCTGCCCGAGACCGCGCGCGACCTCGGCGCGCTCGATCCGGAAGCCATCGCGCGCGTGCGCCAGGAGGCGCGTCCGGATCCGCGAGACGCCGAGGAACTGCATGACGTTCTGCTCGAGCGGGTCGTGGGCCGACCGCAGCCATCGTGGGCCGCGTGGTTCGACCAACTGGCCGCGGACGGTCGGGCGGCCACCGTCACCACGGCGGCCGGTCCGCTGTGGTTGGCCACCGAACGCCGGGCCCTGGTGGAAGCGCTGTTCCCCCGGAAACCCATCGTCCCCGATGTCCGGCTGCCGGCGATGCCGCCTGTCGACCCCGTCGACGAAGAGACGGCCGCGGTGGTGGCGGTGTGTGGACATCTCGGGGACCTGGGGCCATGCACGGCGGCCGGCCTGGCCGCGCGAACCGGGCTCAGTGAGGACACCGTGGAGATCGCGGTGGCGCGTCTGGAAGCCGACGGATTCCTCCTGCGGGGCCGGTTCGATCCCCTCCGCGTCAGTTCAGAAAGTCAACCGATAGAGCTGTGCGAGCGACGGCTGCTCGCTCGGATTCACCGCTACACGACCGAGCGGCTGCGCCGCGAGATCGAGCCGGTGACCGCCCAGGATTTCATCCGGTTCCTTCTCCGCTGGCAGCACGTGGCTCCCGGCACGCCGCTCGAGGGGCGCGAGGGCGTGCTGGCGGTGATCGAGCAGCTGCAGGGCTTCGAGATCGCCGTCGGGGCTTGGGAGGCCACGATCCTGCCCGCCCGCGTGGCCGAGTATCGACGGGAGTGGCTGGACGACCTCTGCATGACGGGCGCGGTGATGTGGGCGCGCGTCGCGGTGCGCCCGGGAAATGTCAGCGAACCGAGTGAGAGTGACGGACCGACCGTTCCACCGCTCACCGCCCCGGTGCCGTCGCGGGCCACGCCGGTGAGTTTCCTCGTGCGCGACAACCTACCCTGGCTCCTCGCGGCGGCCCGGGGTTCTGGCGAAGCCGCCCTCCCCAGCCAGGGGGTGGCGAGAGATGTTTTGGAGTGTCTGCGCCTGAGGGGTGCCCTCTTCTACGGCGAGATCGTGGCCGTCACCGAGCGTCCCCCCGCCGAGGTGACCGAAGGGCTCTGGGAACTGGTGTCGCGTGGCCTCGTCACCGCCGACGGTTTTGGCAGTGTCCGCGCGTTGCTCTCCGCGCGGGCGAGCTCGGCTCAGCACACGAGCCGCCTGCCCTCGCGCCGTTCGCTCCGCCGTGGGGCGATCGCCGGGCGCGGCACCGAGGGCCGCTGGTCACTGTTTGTGACCCATTCCCATTCGCTCGCCGATATCGAGGTCGAGACGCTCGCCGAGGCCGTCGCCGAGCAGCTCCTCGCGCGCTACGGCGTCGTCTTTCGCGACGTCGTGGCGCGCGAGGCGCTGGCCGTGCCCTGGCGAGAGATCCTCCGCGCGCTGCGGCGGCTGGAGGCCCGCGGCATCGCGCGCGGCGGACGCTTTGTGACGGGGTTCGTCGGGGAGCAGTACGCGCGGCCCGAGGCCGTGGAAGCGCTGCGCCACACCCGCCGTCGGCAGCGCACCGATGAGATCGTCCAGCTGTCCGCCGTGGACCCGCTGAACCTCGTGGGCATCCTCACGCCTGGCCCACGGGTGCCGGCCCTTCGAACCAACACGGTCGTCTACCGGGACGGACTACCCATGGACGCGGCGCCAACGGCTGTGACGCGAACCTATGCAGTCGGGCCGTGGGAGCCGGCCGGGTAAGCGAGGAGCGGGACGCGCCCTTCCTGCCAGGCCTGCCGGATCGGCTCGATGATGCGCCAGCATTCCTCGGCCTCATCGTCGCGAATGGACAGCGTGGGATCGCCTTCCAGGACCTCCAGAAGAATGCGAGCGTACGGCGACAGATCTTGGGGCGCGAGGGTCGCTTCCAGATCGAGTCGCTCCAAGGTGAAGGGATCGCCCGGGCCGTTGACATTGATCTGGAGCGCGATGCGATCCGGATGGAGCGTGAGCCGCAGGGTGTTGTGGCCGGGCACCACCGCCTCGACAAAGGCTAAGTGGGGGACGGGCTTGAAGTGCAACGCGATCTCCTGCCGGTTGGCGGCCAGCCCCTTGCCCGTGCGCAGCGAGAACGGCACGCCGGCCCAGCGCCAGTTGTCGATGTTGAGGGTGACCTGGGCGAACGTCTCCGTCTTCCGGGCGGGATCCACGCCCGGCTCGGCGATGTAGGCCGGGACCGGGTGGCCGTCGATGCGCCCGGCGTGATAGCGACCGCGCACCGTCCGCTGCGGGACCTCCTCGCGCGTCAGCGAGCGCACGGCGCGCAGGACGTCGACCTTCCGGTCGCGAAAGTCGCGCGCGCTCAAGGTCGGCGGCGGCTCCATCCCCACCAGGCAGAGGAGCTGCAGCAGGTGGTTTTGGACCATGTCGACCAGTGCGCCGGCGCGATCGTAGTACGTCGCGCGCCCTTCCAGGGCCAACGTCTCGTCCCACACGATCTCCACCCGCGCCACGTGCTCGGCATTCCAGATCGGCTCGAACAGGCGATTGGCGAACCGCAGCCCGAGAATGTTCTGCACGGTCTGCTTGCCGAGAAAGTGGTCGAGGCGGAAGACGGCCTCCTCCGGGAAGAATCGATGCAGCAAGCGATTGAGGTCTCGCGCCGAGGTGAGACCCTCTCCGAACGGCTTCTCGACGGCGATCCGGCTCCCGTCGGGAAGCCCCAGCTTGCCGAGCGTGTTGATGGTCGGTCCGAACAATGCCGGAGGCAGAGCGAGGTACGCGATGAGGGGGGCGTCCACGTTGCCCAGGGCGGTAATCACCTGGTCCGGGTTCGTCATGTCCGCGCGATGGTAGACGAGCATGCGCGTCAGCGCCTGGCGGGCGGGTGCGCTCAATTCCGGGGCGTGGCGGTCCAGCTTCTGAGCGACGTGAGCCCGGAAAGCCTCCGTGTCCCACGGTTGTCGGCCAATACCCTCGATAGTGATGTCGGGGGGCAGGTGGCCGGCGTCGACGAGCTGCGCGATTGCCGGCAGGAGGTGGCGCGCGGTCAAGTCTCCCGACGCTCCGAAGATGACCAGGCGGCGGATCATGGACGCTGTGTCCCTGGGTCGTGGCTCGCGTGCGAGGTTGCCATGGCACCCGCGAGCGATGCAGGAACAGTGCCCTCCGGTGAGTGGATCTCGGGATTGCGACGGACCGGCGAACGACCCGGGGAACCGATAGACGTTACGGACACTTGGCGGCTGGCGCCGCGGGCGACGTCCCGAGGGAACCCAAACCCGCTAGGCGCCTCCGGGCGTCCCAATACTGCGCGCGCTGTCCCGTCCTGCCCTGCTTTTCACCACGGGGGAAGGGGCACCCGCTCCACCAGGAGTGAGGGGGAAATGGGCACCGCCGAGATCGACTCAGGGCGTCCGAACCCGGATGAAGTCGCCGATGCGATCGATGGCGGCCTGCGCCTCGTCGAGCATCGGGAGGAACCAGTGCCAGACGTGGATCATGTCCGGCCAGGTCTCCAGCGCCACCGCGACGCCCGCGGCTTCGGCGCGCCGGGCGAGAGCGACGGCATCATCGAGCAGGACCTCCTCGCTGCCGACCTGGATCAGCAATGGAGGCAGGCCGGTGAGATCTGCGAAGAGCGGGGAGACGAGCGGCGCCCGCGCGTCGTGTTGGCCGACGTACGCGCGGGCCATCTCCATCACGCCGTCGCGGGTGACGATGGGATCGCTCGCCGCCTTGGTGCCATAGGAGGCGCCGCCGCCGGTGAGATCGATCCAGGGCGAGATGCAGACACCGGCCGCGGCAAGCGGCAGGCCCCGCTCGCGTAGCGCGAGAAGGGTCGCCACGGTGAGGCCGCCGCCCGCCGAGTCGCCGGCGAGCACCGTACGCGCTGGCGCGTGCCCCCGATCGAGCAGCCAACAATACGCGGCGACCGCGTCGTCCACGGCCGCCGGGAACGGGTGCTCGGGCGCCAGACGATAGTCGGGGAGCAAGGTCGCGGCGCGAGCCGACCGGGCGATGGCCGCCGCGAGGTGGCGGTGTGAGCGTGGCGAGCCGATCACGTAGCCGCCACCATGCAAGTAGACGATCGCCGCACCGTCGCGCGCGGCCGGAGGCTCGAGCCATTCGGCGGCCACGACCGGCACTTGTACGCGGGTGATCGCGACGTCGGCAGGCGTGGGGAAGACGCGCTCGGCGCGGTCATACTGGGCCCGCTTCTCGGCGAAGGTGGTGGCCGGCGGGATTTTGGCGAGATGGGCACGGACGCTGTCGATGCCTCGAGCGCTCATGCACTCTCCCGCGAGTCTCGGATCCGCCGCGTGCCACGCACCACCGGCACCTCGGGGTCCATGACGAAGCGAATGCGGGGCAGATCGGTGTCGCACTGGCACACTGTGGCAGAAATCGGATTGAGCAGGCGGAGCGCTCCGGCGTCCAACGCGTTGGTGTCGAGCCAGCTCACCTCGGGCCGACCCCGCTCGGCCTTGTGGAAGGTGTAGCGCGGGTCCACCTGGATCAAGTGCGGCGCCGTCGTGCCATCGAGTGGCGCGTGGGCCAAGGTCACCGAGTGGATGTACTGGACGTCGCCACCTGAAATCGCCTCGGGGTCCACGAGCGCGCAGACGAGAACAGGCCGACCGTCGCGGGTAGCGGTCGCCATCACGCGGTCGTGTCGTCGCTTGAGCGCCACCGCGCCGGGGACAACCGGAAAGCCCCAGCGCGCCCGGAGCTCCGCGGCGGCCTCGGCGCTGCTGGCGACGGCGGCCAGCAGGTAGCCGCGCGGATGGGCGCCGGCCCGCGCCATGAGCCGGAGCTGGGCCAGGACGAAGGGACCCACCGGGCTCTCTGGAAAGCGCGAGACGAGAATCGTCGCATAGGGGGGAATGGCGGGATGCATGGCGCGCGGGAGAAGCGATTCCGTATGGCGCGGGACCTCGAAGGCCAGGTGGAGGATCTCCGCGCTGGGAAGGCTCCATGCCTCGGTGTCGAGATCGCGCAACCTCGGGAGGCGCGAGACGACGGTGGGCAGCTCGAGCGCACCGAAGAGCGGCATCAGGCGCCCGCGTTCACCGCCGGAGGCGTGGCCGCCGAGCCGTTGGCGACCTTGCGGTCGGCGAACGCAGGCATGACTTCTCGCGCGAAGAGTCGCAGGCTGGCCAGCACGTCAGCCTGTGGGATGACTTCCACCGTGTTCAGCAGGAAGTTCACGCGGTCCACCCCCACGGCCTCCCACCCCTTCAGCGCGCGCCGGATGCGCTCCGGCCCGCCGAGCGCCAGACCCTCGCCGGCCTGTTCGCTGGCTTCTGGCCCGGTGGCCTGACGGCGCAACTGGGGCAGCAAACCGAGTGACTGGTAGGAGCGCGTGGGATAGGCCTCGCGCGCTGAGATGAGCTGCGAGGCGAGGTAGTTGAACGAGTCGGCCATGCGGCGGCCGGTGGCGCGGCCGATCGCGTCGTCCTCGTGACAGTAGAGGAAATTGACGGTACTGACCTGGTCGTTGACGAACTCGCCCACGGGCTCGCAGAGCTGGATGCGCCGGCGGTACTCGGCGATCTTCGTTTCCTGCTCGGCGAACTGTCCGAACGTGAGCCCCAGGCTGCCGAGGCCCCGATCGGCCGCGTCCAGCTCGGTGCCAGGGCTCGTCACCGCTACCCACAGGGGCGGATGAGGCTTCTGATAGACCTTGGGAATGATGGTCCGCTCCGGCATGGACCAAAACTCGCCGTCGTACCCGTACGTGTCCTGCGTCCACATCTTCGGCAGGCAGCGCACGAACTCGTCCCACGACTTCTTGGTGATGTCGGGCTTCGCGCGGAAGCCTCCCAGTTCCGTCCAGGTGGCCGAGCGCCCGGTGCCGACTTCCAGGCGGCCGCCCGAGAGGATGTCGAGGACGGCGGTGCGCTCGGCGATCTTGATCGGGTGGTTGAACTCGGGGACGCACACGATGATGCCGTGACCGACCCGGATCTGCTTGGTCACCATCGCGCACGCGGTGAGGAACAACTCGGGAGCCGGGCAGTGAGAATACTCCTCGAGGAAGTGGTGCTCGACCGCCCACACCTGGTCGAATCCCAGCTCGTCGGCCAGGCGCACTTGCTCCAGCGCGTTGTTGTAGACGGCGCGTTCCGACTCGCGCGTCCAGGGTCGGGGCACCGAGAGCTCGTAGAAGAGGCCGAACTTCATGGCGCGTCCCCCTTTTCGAACTGCCTGCAGACCGATTCTACCGGAGCGGATGCCCCCGCGGGGCGATCACCCGCCGCGCCGTCCCTCGTGAACGCGCAAGGTTGCGACCAGGCCAGCCCCCGCCGTCGGAGCGGAAACCAGCGCATCACCGCGGCGCTGCCGGCCGGGTTCTGGACACCCGTGCCGAGCCCCAGGAGGAAGCCGGTGAACAGGAAGGCCGAGAAGGAGCTGACGAGGGCGGCCAAGAGCGCCGCTCCCCCCGTGATGAGGCCGGAGGCGATGAGCACGTGCCGCTCCCCGATGCGATCGGCGAGGCGCCCACCGACCATGGCCACCCAGGTCGCGCTGAAGTAGATCGCGGTCTGGACCAGACCGACCTCGGCCCGGCTCAGCGCGAACTCCGTCTGTAGCAGCGGAGCGATGGGCCCGATGGCCTAAGTCGCTCCCCGCGGCGGCCTGGGTGAAGGTCGTGATGCCCAGTGCGTACCAGCGGTAGCGCGCCTGGTCCTGGCGAAGTCGGTGAAGCGCCGCCCATTCGAGCGGGCGCGCCATCAGGGCGGAGTGCCTCGATTCTCCGACATGCTCCTACGCGGCCAGATAGTTCAGCGCCAGGCCGGGTCGCGGCCACTCGAAGGAGACGAGCGTCCCCCCCATCGACAGGGTCGCGAAGGCTGTGCGCCGGTCGCGGCCCCCGAAGCACACGTTGGTGACCATCATGTCGGGGAGCACGTACTGGTCGACGCGGCTGCCGTCCGGCCAGATGTCGCTGACGGCGCCGGTGATGAGCGTGGCGGCGCAGATGTGACCATCGCCGTCGATGGCGAGGGAGTCGAACATCTGATAGCCGCCGAGCCCGGCCACGACGGTGCCCTTCTCGCCGCGATACGGTCCGTTGGCCGATTCGATCTGCCCGGGCGCGGTGAGCCGGAACGACCAGCATCGAGCGGTGGGCGTCTCGACGACGTACAGCGTCTTCTCATCCGGCGAGAGACCGATGCCGTTGGGCCGCTCGAGTGGGAAGATGGCCTCCTTGATCATGGAGCCGTCGGCCTTCGCGTAGTAGACGGCGCCACGGTCCATGTCGCGCTCGCGCGTCTTGCCGAGATCGGTGAACCAGAAGCCGCCCGCGCGGTCGAACACGAGGTCGTTCGGCCCGCGGAGTTTCTGGCCGTCGCACGCGTGGTAGAGCGTCTCGAACTTTCCGGTTTCCGGATCGACGACCTGGATGAGACCACCGGCATAGTCGTCAGCTTGGCCGATCGGGAACAGCTTGCCGGGCCGTTCCACCCACTTGAGGCCGCCGTTGTTCGTCACGTAGATCTTGCCGCCCGGCCCGACGGCAGCGCCGTTGGGGCCGCCGCCGAGCGTCGCGATCACGTGTATCTGGCCGCTCGCAGCGATGCGCACCAGCGTCTGGCGGGCGATCTCCACAAGGACGACCGAACCATCGGGCATGGCCACCGGCCCCTCGGGAAATCGCAGGCCCGAGGCGATCTGCGTGAACCTCGGAGTGATCCGGGTCATGGGCGACCTCCTCGTGAGGAACCTGGCCAGGGGACGATAGCACGGAGCTGCGTCCAGGTGCGGCCACCGGCCCTTGCCGCACCGTCGCTCAGCGCGGTAACGTTGACCCTCCACTCTCCGGCCAGAAGTTCTCGCTCGATGTCTGGCGTGAGGAGGTTCGATGGCGCGTTGGGCCGAGCTCGAGATGGGCGCGCCGGCGCTGGCCGCGGCGGGATGGCGTCTCTTTCACCGCGGGAGTGTCCCGATCGGCTTCATGGCGACGATTGCTGGCCGCGGTGCGCCGCGGCTGGCACCGGTTTGCCCGATCTTTGCGAACGGTGACGTGTACCTGAGTGTCGGCGCGCATACGCCAAAGAAGGCCGATCTGAAACGCGACGGACAGTTTGTCCTTCACGCCTTCCTGGGGACCGAGGATGAGGAGTTTCAGGTCTCGGGTCGGGCGATCGAGGTCGAGAATCCCGACGAGCGCGCCCGGGTGCTGCGCGCGATTGCCTTCGGGGCGTACGACCCAATGGATCCGATCTTCAGGCTCGACCTCGAGCGATGCCTACACGTGCGCTGGGACAATGTGGGGCGTCTAGATACCCGAGCGATCCGGACTGCCTGGACGGCCTCGTCGGGAAGAGTCCGTGAGAGTCATTGGTCTCTTCCCCAGGAGTGACCGCGATGAGGCGTCACGGCGGTGCCGGGACGCCCCGAGCGTTGGGGGGTTTGGGGGGCCCACCGAGGCCCGCACAGCGCCAAGGGATATCAAGGGGCGACCCGGCGGTGCCGGGGCGCCCCGAGCGTTGGGGGGTTTGGGGGGCCAACCGAGGCCCGCCCTGCTCACAGGCAGCTCTCCACCCAGTCCGGCCGTTCCGGCACTACCCGACACCTAG